>CAVJQR010000050.1:6978-14969 GCA_963651605.1 Agathobaculum sp. | reverse complement strand
AAGCAGGTTCAGCCCTTGATTTTTTGCCTACTTTTTGATCAAGCAAAAAGTAGGTACTACCCAGCTGCATGAAATGCAGCTCACGCAAAAAGGGAGAGAAACAAAAGACAGAAAAAAAGCTCGGGAGCTTTTTTTTAATTGTTCGGCATGAAATAAAAAAATCATCGGGAACTTTTTTTCAAAAGCTCGGCATGATTTTTTCACCCTCCCCATTGGGGCAAAAAAAGAGGCGGGGGAATGGTTGGATTCCCTCGCCTCCTATGCTATTGGCTGTTTCGTTTATCCTCAGCGGACACGGAGCTTTTCGGTGTGTGTCTCGCCATTGTCGGTTTGGACCGTCACGATATAGTTTCCTTTCTCGAGGTCGATCTCCTGATATTGTCCGGCCCCTTTCACCTCTTTCAGCAGTTTGCCGTCGAAGGTGTTGATGCGGATCGTTTCGATCGGGGCCGCCGTCGAGCTGACCACCACCTTATGCTGTCCGACCGTATAGACCAGGATTTGCGAAGGCGTGGGCTCTTCGTTCCCGGTCGGTGTGCCGGCCCGCAAGAAATAGCGGCCACCCACGTTGCTCTTCACCTCGACGGCAGTGCCTTCATAGATTGGAGTCGACTGCCCGGTGACGGCATCGTAGAGCGAAGCGTTGCCGAACGGTTCCACACCGGTAAAGGTCAAGGTGACGTTGGCATACAGACCGCCGTACGTACCGATCGGAATGTTGTACAGATCGTTCGTTTGGTTGACGCTGACCGCCTTCGTATCGGCTACGGTATAGACCGTCGGAACGGCTGCAAGGTTGCCATCGAGGAAGAGGGCGGCATCCTTGTCGGCTTCATAGCCACGCTGTGCCTCGGCCGAATAGTTCACCACCGTGCTGCTCTCCTCCTTGCCGTCCGAGGCGGTGATGCGCAGGGAGCGTGTCGAGGTGTTAACCACCTTCGTCGCACCTACCACCTGCATGATCGACGTAAAGTTGACCTCCGTATTGGTGGCACCCTCTCTTTTCTTGACAAAGAACGAGCGCAACGGCGGAAGATAGGCGGAGAATTTGCCGGTAGCATCGTCGGATGATACCCAACCTTCGTCCGACCCTACGGCTGCCGTCTGTGCCCCATTGTCGGAAGTCCAGTACTTACGTTCCAGAAAGTCATTCTCCTTGAAGAACCTTTCCATATCCAAGTGGGCCATGAACGGGTTGCCAATCAGGTAATAGTCCGTATCATTGTTGGCACCCTCCAAGGGCACCTTGTAATTATCGATCTTAACTTCCGGGATATCCCCTTCGAGTGTAAGCGCATAGAAGTCCTTCGTCATGAGTATTCCTTCCTGAAATAGCTCTTTACGCGTCGGGAAGATTTCAGAAGAGGGATTGCCATTCTTGTCGTAATCGTAATATCCCACATCGGCTTTCGGCAGACGAACCAATGCTTTGGTACCGTCCTCGATATCCTGCACCTTCATCGAAAAGCCATCACCCAACCGATAGGGTGTTTCAACCGTTTGGAAAGTACTGCTCCAGTTGCCTTTAATGGCCATATTCTTGTAGTTCTTCGTGTCCGACGGCAGGTACAAGGGTGCCACATTCGCCCATTGACGTTGGTAGAACGACGGCTTATAGCGGTTGTTCACGCTCGTGTCGTAGCTGATCGGAAGGAAGTATGGAGCTGTTTCGCGCCCTGTCGTCTTCGTATAGAAGTCGCCTGCAACGATCTCGTACATCGGAGTGGAGAACATATACCACTTGCCTTTCTCCAGTTCGTAGTCGATCCATGCCTTCGTATAAATAAGAAATTCGGAATGAACCAACTCGGCGTCCGGCTCGATATGGATCTGACTACAAATATTGGCACGGAAGCGGTCGGTCACGTAGCCGGTGTTGGATATCGTGTTCGGGCTGAACGTCAGCAAGTCGTACATGATATTCGCGGTAGGCTTTGCAATCTCCTGCGGGCGATAGGCCTCAGACCATTCATTGTTCTTATGGCCGGCCATATAAAGGTCGACGGATGTTCCCCTCGGGATGATCACCTTCGTGAAGAGCATCGGCGTGAAACCGTTGTCGGTCTCGGTGGCGCCGCCCACCTCATTGGCATAGGTGGCACTGCCCGACGATTGGTTCATCTGTGCCAGTGTGGCACGTTTCCAGTTGTCGTCGTTGTTCCAGTTGCCGACCACCGTGCTGCCGTCCTTCTGCGTGTCGTTCCAAACGAGGTACTCCGGCACGACGATCATTTTGACATTGAACTGCCCCTCGCACGTAGCCGACACATTTCCGGAAGCGTCCACCTCTTCGAAGTAGACCGTAAACCAGTAGGTGTATCCCTCTTTCGGGCGGAAACGGAACGTGGAGTTCTCGGGCGCCAACTTCCCGGCATAGTCGAAGTGGATCTTCATCATGTCCTTGTAATCCGACCCGGCCGAGTATTTCTGCGAAGAAAGAGAGTCGAGGTAGCCGATCGGGTAGTCGTACGGATGGTAGTCTGAGCCGAAAAGGTCGGCATATTCCGGGTCGTCGCTGTTGAACAGGTAGAGCTTCTGCAACGCAGCATTGTCTGAAACCGGGCGCATCGTTCCATCTTCGCCATAGACAAAGGTCGAACCGCGCAAGTTGACCGTCAGCAACGAGTCGGCACTCAAGGCATACAGCTGCTTGTAGCCGATACGGATGGCGGGCGAAACGACATCTTCCGGATATTTCAGGGCGTTGATGCCGATGCCTACTTGCGGGGCCTTGCCGGAGGCCTGCAGGAAGATCGGGACGTAGTTCCAACAGATGGTGGCCCACTGGTCCGCCGAAATGTCATAATCGCCCGGCGCCACCTCCGTCTGGATCGGGGCGATGATCATGCCAAGGCCCGACTCCTTGAGGGTGACATCGAGCTTTTCCTTATGAAGGATCAACGGGGGGTATTGCGTTGCCGGGTCATAGCTCATGTTCACATATTTATAAAGCAAGTCGTACATCGTCCGGGTGAATGCATCTTTCACCGGCGTGTCTGTCTCGTTGATCTCATCGGCATCGGGATAGTAGACACGGAACGTTTTCAAAGCCGTGCGGACAGAGACCGAGTCGGTGACGGTAGCCAGAAATTCAGCCTCCACATCGGAGCTGTCCGGCGAGCCGAAGAACCAGTCGAAGTTGACGCCTTTTGTCACCTCTACCTCCTTTTCGCCCACGTTCACCTTCAGCCCGACGGCAAAGTTCAGCACCTTGCCGGCACAATAGCTCATGTCGGGCTCGACAATCTCGCCGTTCACACGGACCTTGTCGGCGGCTTCCAACATAAAGGTGGTCTTCAGACAGCAAGGTGTGCCCCACTCATCCATGAAGTCGGTGACATCGGCCATGCCATCGTATTTGACCGGTTTGGAAACCACCAGCCAGTAGGGACGGTTCGGCGAGAAGTTGGCATAGAAATCGCCGGTCAACACGTTGCGCCCTGCCTCGTCTTTTCCGCCGAAAAGGTAGAGGTTCGTTCCGTCCCATGTTTTCCCCACCAGCGATGTGGCGTCGTCGTCCGCATCGTAGGTCGTATTGGCCGCGTAGGGCGTTTTGAAACAGAAGCGTAAGAAGCGGCCGCCATGGGCACCCGGAATCGTGACAGCCGCAAAGTCGAGCGCCTGCTGCTGCGCCAGCGCTTCGGCCGTGCCGGCTTGGATCAGCTCATTATATTTGTGGGTGTACGAAATCGTATCGACATAGGCAATATCGATTGCATAGGTAGCCGCCGTCGTGGTGTCGGTAATGCCCATATTGGAGAGGACACGATCCCAGGTCAGGTAGCCATGAATGCGCGTTTCTTCGTCCGTACAGACGGAGGTCATCTGCGTAACTTTCGCCTCGGGCGTCTGCAAATAGACGCGGATATCGTCCACATACATATCGCCACCATTGGTACTGCCACAGTTGGAGTCGAGCTGGATCAGGAAGGAGTCGAATTGGTCCATAGCTTCCGATTCGTTGACAAACGAGAAGTAACACTGCATCCAGTCGTTATGGCCGGATCCGTAACCCGGCAATGTCACCCCACCACTGTTATGATAGGTACACGGAATCTGGCCCGTCTGCGCACGGTGGATCGGGGTATAGGTCGTGACGCCGTTTACCGTCCTGACACCCATGATGGAGAACAAGATGGCAGCATTATCGCTGGATGCATTCCAACGGGCAGACTTCACCCAGGCCGTTACGACCAACTCCGAACCTTTACAGAGCGATTCGTTAAACGGAATGCGCATTACCGTTCCGGTGCGGTTGGAGGCATCGATATAGAGGTGGTAGGTTGACCGGTTGCCACGGCTGTTCAGACGAACAGAAGCGGCATCGTTTGGAGTTGGACCTATAACATTGCCGTTGCTTCTATCCCAAGCCCCACCGGAAATTTCCACATAGGTATTGGTCAAGGAGTAGTAGCCCCACTCGGCACAATCGCTGGTACCGGTATAATCATATACCGATCTACTACCGTCATAGAATCCATAGGTGGAATTGCTCCAACCGAGGGGGAACGGGTAGAATTTCGAAGAGCCATACGAATTACCGATCGTCACGTCGTAGTCGAAGTTTCGATAGGTCAGCAGTTTGTATTCCGAATTCAGAAAGCTTGGCATACGGTATTGGTACTCACTGTTGCCGGCCGCATCGTATTGCGCCACTTCGGTTTGGGTCAGCAAGTGGTTCTTTTCCACGAACGTCAGTTTGTAACGAACCAAGTTGTAGGTGGTTCCGTTCACCGTCTTCTTGACCAAGATCGTAGCTTTCGAACCCGGACTGTTGACCGTCTGCGTGTTGTCGCTTAGGGTATTCGGATAACCGAAATAGATGATGGTACCGGTACCGCTCAAAGAAGTACGATCCAACAAACGGATGCCCGCCGTGTTGTTGTTTTCGTCCAACGAGAGGTCCACCGATGTGTTTTGATCGCCCTCGCCGACACAATAGGCACTGGCATATTTCGGCAAAACCACCATCTCCCAGGTATGGTCCGGAACGCGTCTATAAGGATAATCGATCTCGAACTCTTCCATATAGGCGTTCGTGCTCTCGTCCGAACTGGTGAGTTTCTCCTTGTTCCCCTTCAAGTTTTTCGCATACCAGTTCCAATCTTCATCGCCATCATACGGAATAATGCAGAAGATGATGCGGTGCGCAAGCGTCGGCTCGTAGAAGGTATCGTTAAAGGAGGATTCCTTTGAGTTCGTCAGATCGAATGTCGCGGTATAATCTTTATAACCCGACACGTCACAGGCAATCATATAATAGCTGTTGTCCAGCCCCGTTGCCGGATTGGGGAACATCGTTTTGAACTCGCTGTCTGTCGGATAGTAGAAGGTAGCATTCAAGAAATAATTATCAGCTAACGGCTTGCCCACATAACCATTGGCCATACGATAATAGGTATTACTGGAAGAGGGCGTCAACAAGTCTTCTGTTATGGGCTTGTGCTTACTCGTATAAGAGTAGTGCAACGTACTGTTTGTGCGGTAGTCGTACCAACGTTGGTAGGTTTTGACGGAATTGTCACTGTTATGCGCATCCGGAACAGAGAGAGAAACGCTCTGTCCTTTGTGGACATAGATGGTATCGATTACGATGTGGGAGGCTTGCACGGAATCGCCATTCTCCAAGGTAAACCACTTTATGTCGTCGTCGAAACGGTCGACACCCGCCTTGATGCCCAAGGTGCTTCTCAAGTCGTGCCACTTGGCCGGTTTTGATTTGATGGATTTATCTTCGTAACTCGTCTTATAATAGCTGTTGAATTTTTGCCCCCAAGCGTGAATGAATGGGAACAACAACAGAGCCAAAACGATTGCACTGAAATGTTTCATGCGTTATCTCCTTTCTTACTTTCCTTTTGTTAAACCGACCGGTTCGTACCAAACCGCCTTGGAGCCCCACAGCAGTGCCGCTGCCGGATAGGTCGTGCCCCAATCCTGAAGCGGAACGGTGTGAATGTGCAAGTATGCGCCCGTGATACGAATCGGCTGATAGACATCGAAATCAAAATAAATATCCTGACCGGACAGGCCGACAATGTTGCCTTCGAGGCCATTCAAATCGGTATAGGATCCATCCTCGTCGGCCGTAGTGGAAATGGCGATCATCGTTTCCGAACCGCTTCTTACTTTCCATTTCCAGCTTTCGATCGCCACCGTATCGTTCGAACTCGTGAGGAAGTGACCCTTCATCGTAAAGCGGCATCCCTCCGGCAGGTTGACAAGGTAGTTGTTGGTCAGCGAAGCCTGACCCAACACCACCGGCGTCGGATAGCCTCCGATCGGTGTGACATCGGCCGTGAACTCAAGAATCAACGATGAATCCAACAGATACAAGACAACCGGCAAATAGTGATTGCGCTGCAATGACGAGGAGTTCAGCAAACCGGTATACTCCGTGCCGTTAATCACCAGTTTCACACAGAACATTTCCGTGCCGTGGGTCTCATTCACGTAGCATTGTATCACCTCTTTCGATTCGTCGTTGTTCACGACAATGGGCGTGTCGAACGTCTTCTCGACGGTTTTCGTGCCGGTCTGCGAATCGCTCCATGCAAACATCGGCGCTTCGTCGGCAAAGCTGGAGATCGTTACCTTCGAAATGGAGAGAGCGGCCCCTTGGTTGTTCGTCAATGCGATGCTCATCTTTGCCACCAAACGCACCAACGAGACGGTTATCTGCTGATCATCGGTCACCACCGTCACGTTCTGTTTGACGCTCATCGGAATGAATTTTTTGTTGGCTATATCGACAAGGCTCATGGGGTCCTTCACGATTATGTTGGTGATCTTCCCGTCGTCCCACTCTTTACCGCGCTGATACTCGTCGCCTTTGAAGACGGCATCCAATGTCTGTCCGCCTGTCTCATAGACATTCTCCATATTGGCAAACGCGTAAATGGTCTTCTGACCCGGAGCGAGGGAGGAGACACGCTGCAAATAATTCGGCAAGTTGCCGTTTACCGCCGCTTCACTTGCCGCCGTCGCATCGTCGAGGGAGATGTGCTCCTCGATGAAACCGTTGCTGACAATGAAGAGATGCAACGAATGAATGAACTCGCCTTCGGTGGCATACTCGTCGCCGTGCATCGCTTTCGTATCTTGTGTATTGGCGGCTCCCACCTGAATGGTGACATTCTTCACCAAGGTATTGGGAACCGGGTCCGGATCGATGTTCGGATCGTCGTCGCCATTGATGGTATGTGTACAGGCCAAGAGGGAGCAGATGGCTACCCAACTCAAGAACTTTCCTGTTTTATATAGTATTCCTTTCATGACACATTAATTAGTGGATGGTTTGATATTGATATCTTGACGATTGAGCGGTTGCCAGTTTTCGACCAACACGTTGACATTGATCGTACAGTCGCCCGGCACATCGTTACCAAGTGAAGATATACTGTTGACGTTCAGTTTGTATACATTGTTGCGGACAATGCCGTACTCCATCAAACCGCCGCCCGTGGTCTTGCCCATGGTCAGGTCGTTTGTCGCGTCGTTGTCGTTCGCATGCTTGATCCAATAGGTATAATAGCAGATGCCTTCCTTGAAGGTCTCCGCACCACTCGCCTCAAAGAGGGCCCGGCGGGTCAGTGCCTTACGCGTCGAACCGTCCTTGCCATTGATATCAACCTCCACCTTTCCGTCGGTGTTGCGATAGTAAAGTTTCGTCTCGCAATACTTGATCCAGCGCAAATTGACTCTCTCCTCGGCGGTAATTACCGTGTCGCTCTCCTTGCCTTGCGACTGTTCCACCAGCCACGCACGGTAACCGGCCGGATCGCCGCCCTTCAACTTGAAGATGATGTTCGTACGCAATGCACTCCATGTGGTGATATCGTCCCAATCGTCTTGTGCTTCGTCAACGATCTTCCACCCCGCCGGATCGTAGTATTCCATCATGGCTTCGATCGTCGGATAGATTTTTCCTTCCCATTCGAAGAAAGTCTGACCCTCGGTAAGGCCCACCGGCGTGTAACGCGCCTTGAAGA
>CAVJQR010000050.1:2281-6968 GCA_963651605.1 Agathobaculum sp. | reverse complement strand
CTTGAAGACGATACCCGTTGTGAAGTTGCGGCTGCCCTCCTTGTTGGTATTCTCTTTCGGATAGCCGACACAAATATAATCGTCGGTCAAGCCCGAAACGAGGCTCTCCTTCACGAAATAGTCTTCCCAACTCAAGTCTTCGTATCCATAGTGTTCGAAATAGGGGAAATAGGTCTCCTTGTCGTAGTTCGTAGCAACTTTCGAAGTTCGCAGCGGACCGATCACATAGTTGGTGGCCACGCCTTGATCCGTTGCCGTCTCCTCGCCCAAATAGATAATGGGACCGTCGGCATACGATTCGCCGGTCTTGGTCACATGCTTGAAAAGATAGCTCGGAGCATCGCTGTTCAACGTGTTGATCAACATGGCGCTCAAGATCTTTACCTCCGCCGTTTTGGTACCCGATTCGTCAGGAACTTCATAAATTCCGTCGGTACGGCCCTTCGATCCTTTGGCGCGATAGTCCACACGGGCCACGGTGCGCTCGATATCGATCTCGTTGGTCGTGGCCGGATTCGTCCGGCTATTGCTCAACTGAATCACCAGTTTGTCGCCCGCATTGGCAGAAGCCATGACGAAGTCATCGTAATCGCTGCTATAAAGTGAGGTGGCTGTCAGATCACGCAGCTCACCCAAAGTCGCGACATTCTCCAAAAGGTTGGACTCGGCGTTGGCCACTACCAGTACATCATACGTATGTTGCACCAAAAGTCCGTTTACCTCTTTGATTTCCGAGAGATAACCATTTTCCTTCGTGGCGGTCAATTCCTCTTTCGACCAGTATTGGCGGGCAACGATCGGACTCGAATCGTCTCCGTTGATGCCTTTGTCGTCGGCATTGATGAAGAAGACCATCACGTGACTGATCTGATTCTCTTTCGCCTGTCCCTCTTCACGGCCGTCACCCTCCTCGCCTCCTGTCGGATTGGCTTTGGTGACACTGTTCGTATGGCCCGTGGTGATGCGGAGACTCACATAAGCAAAAGGATCACCGTCGGGCGTATAGGGCTGGCAATCGTCCTCGTCGCTGTGGATCAGACTGCAGGAAGCCAGGCAACATACCCCGATGATTCCTATTACTATCTTCTGTATCAATTTCATTCTCAAAACCCTTTCTTTCGATTATTTGGATGAAAGTGACTCAAACTGTATACGTTTCGCCCAAGAGAGGACGCTGATTTCCACGTTGACATACTGCCATTTCTCCCCTTTCAGGTAGAATGTCAGCTGATAGTCATAGCCACGGTCGAGGAACTCCTGCGGGGAGTAGCGGTAAATATCGGCTGCCGTTCTCAATCGGCTCAGCATATCGGCCAGGTTCACGCGGACGATCTCCGCCCCCGTGCTCTTCTTCGTGATGCACAAGACGGCATCGTCTTCGCCCTTGTCGTGATACAACAAGCGGGAAGTCATGAAGCCGGCATGGGCGATACGGCCCAAAGCATCGGTCTGTTCCGACACTCCTTTGTCGGTCGTGTTCCATGTTGTATACGGCGTATAGGTCAATTCCGTTGTTTCATCCACCGTGTTGTCCCAAAGTAAGAGGCTGTTATGGTCGATGATCTTGAAATCGTAGTCGGCTACATCCATCGAAGCCGGCTCATCTATCTCGCGAAGTGAGACACTGATCTGCTTCGTATTGCGCATCAATGAGACAGTATCCCGCGTGATTTGGTCTTGAACGACCTCCACCATGTGGGCCGAGCAGCCATGCCATAACGTGTCGAGCGGCAACGATTGGTTGACAACCTTGCCATCAGCGGCATGTTCCAACGTATGAGTGATGACGTTTTGAGCGTCGCCCGCCTGCGGTTCGGTACGAACGAAGTTGGCACCGCCGTTGGCGATGGTTTGGTCGTAGGGCAATTGCAATGCCTCTACGACATACTGATACTTGCCCGGCTGCAGGTCGAAGTGCATCGTATAGTTATGGTCGCGGAGTGGTTGTTCAGACGAAGTATTATCTTCTTCCTGTTTGAGCAAGAATTTTCCGTTCTCGTCAAACAGATAAACGGTAACGCTTCCCACATGGTCGGCGAACATGTCAGCGCGCTGCAAGTTATAATCATACCGGAAGCAGAGATCAATTCCGGTAGGACACGGATCAATATCATCGTGAATCAGGTCGCACGATGCCAATCCACCCGCCAAGAAAATAGCCTGCAAAAGCAGAAAGAGTTTGTTACGTCTCATATTCTTTATTGTCTATTTATTTTTTCTTTTTGTTCATCCCCCTCCTTTCCGCAGAAAGAAGAGCGGTGTTCGTATATGTTGTTTCCCCTAAGGCCGAGGCCGTCGGGCGTTGTATTGTCCATTTCAAAAGAGTGCCCACCCGAAGGTTGCCCTTTTCAGTGGGCACTCTATTTCCCGTCTCTACTTTGCCATGGCGGGAAATGGCTGTGGTTCTTCAGTATTGAGAGAATATGAATGAATAATGTCTAAATTACAAATCAATATTTTGGGTACGTTTAGCCCAAGACAAAACATTGATTTCCACGTTGATATAACTACGTACCTTATCCGGTTCGTCTGGATCCGGATTAACAGGGATCTCCGGTTCGCCCGGACCTGTTACGCTATTGATTGTCAAATCGTACCAGTTGTTACGAACTACACCGAAACGACCCAAGAATTTTGATTCGGAACTGTACGGCGTACCATCCACACTCGGATCGAAAGCGGTAGGATCGTCGCCAAAGTGCTTGATGGTTGTCGTGTAATAGTACATGACACCGCCCTTGTAGAATTTGATTTCTCCACCGAACTTGGCCAAAATAGCAGCTGCTTGCGTGTCAGTCAATTCTACGCTTTCGCTTACAGCCAATACCTTTTTAACACCCGCATTGTCGGTAATGGTTGCTGCCGTGGCACCGCTTTTTACTATTACGTCAGTTACGTCGGATACATTGTTTTTTATGGTGCTCAAGAAATCTGCTCCCTTATAGAGTAAAGAACTTCCTTTTCCCAAGAAGAGGTTGTCGTTTTCCGTAGCGTCTTTCAACTTGAATGTAGTTTTCAAAATCACCTGCGTCAAGTTACTCTTCTGCATCGATGCGGCATCGGTAGTGTTCTCAGCACAATAAGCAGCTGTTGTACCATCGAATTTATCCGAATAAGAAGGAGTTGTGGACCAAGTCAAATCTGTTGTAGTACCGGTGTAGTTCGGGTCGATGGCCCAATAAACACGATATGGATTAGCAGTTTCGCCGAAGAAACGGTTTGCTTCGGTAGACACAAAATATTCGTTCCAGTCAGTCCAACTACTTACGTTACGGACCGGATAGAATTTTGTGTTGGTATTGTTCAATGCCCAACCGTCGAACTTAACAGTAGCACCATCATAGCTGGTACCCGTAGCAGAAATTGTCAATGTATTGTCAGAAGGATTACCTTTCAACTGCATCGTAACCTTGGCAGAAGCCCGCTCTACATAGATTTTGTCGCCGGCGGCGTTATCTGCCTCACCCTTTGAATTGTAAATTGTCAACGGAACCAATGTCGTTACTTCTCGGGTAGTCGATTTCGTTGAAGAAGAAGCTTCGTTGGTGATTGGGGCATTCGCCATCAAGAAGTTTTTATTGTCCACACTGGCATAATCCGCAGAGAAATCCTTAGCGGTTGTATACAAACCTTCCAACTTACCGGTAAAATCGGCACCGCTCACCTGCAATTTGTTACCGCTTACACTGAACAAATTGCTGTTGTTGACGATGACCAAAGCAAATACTTTGTTGCCTTGCGCCGGTTTGTTGATTTCGACGGTCCCTGACGTGTATTTCACCGTTACATTTCCTGTCGACCCGTCTTTTTTATTCAAGCTCAAATCGTGAGCTTCCGTACAAGTGGCTGAGGCTTCATCCGTTCCGGCGAAAATAGCCAATATCATGTCTTTTACATTGTACTCAGCAGCGATTCCATCATCGAAGTTATCGTTTCCGTTGCTTGCTTTCACAGAATTACCAGAGACAGACGGCAGGTTAATGGCTACTTTCACGAAACCTGTTTCCCCTGTAAGGACCTGATTGTTGTCGGGTGTATCAGTATCATCTGTACATCCCATTGTCGCAGCTACCATCAGTAGTCCGGCAAATAAAAGGTTTTTCTTCATTTGAATATAATTAATTGGTTAATATGAAAATTAGTTTACAAATTCTCCAACTGACGCAAGTTTTCCTTCACTGCATCAGCCACTTCGGGAGCTTGTTCGATGCCTTTCAGCAACCGGCGGGCCTCGTCCGTTCGGCCTTCATACATGGCAATAGCGGCTTTCGCCAACTCTTTCTGCGGACAGTCGTTTGCCTTTGCAAGGTAACGCTTCGCTTTGCCGAACTGCTTCGACCCGATAGCGGTAATGGCCGCATTCAAGTTGGAAACAGGATCGTCAGGATAGATACGGACGGCCGTCTCGAACACCTCGTTAAATTCGTCCGACCCAACGGGATAGGTCTCCGCCACTTGGAAGAATTCGTTCAAGCTCAGCTTGCTCGGATCGCTGAAGGCCAACTTCTTTGCTTCGTCGATCGAGAAGTTGCGGATCGTATAATCCACTTCATAGTCGGAGTGGCGCAACGAAGGATAGACATCCGACAAGAGCGTGCGGTAAGAGGCTCCGCCATTTACGGCTTTCAGCTTCTGCTCGCGCTGGTCGTAGTCGGTCGGTTCGTCGGCACGGATGATGGACAACAAC
>CAVJQR010000050.1:0-2271 GCA_963651605.1 Agathobaculum sp. | reverse complement strand
AGTTGCCGTTCTCCACTGCTTTTTCCAACCCTTTCCAATCTTCCGGCTCGAAGTCGACCGTCATCTGTGTCGAACCGAAGTCGTACAAACCTTTCACATAGTTCGACAAAGCCTTGGCACGGTTCTCGGCCAAATAGGCATTGCTTTGGTAAACCCCCTCCGGCGAAGCGTAGCCTTTGATGGCTACCCTCGTGATCGTTGTATAGGGATCGTTGCGAACAGCCTCGATCGTCTCACGGATCTTACGCAGCTCCTCAGGATTGCGTCGGTAGGAAGGGTTGATCGTTGTCTGGTTGACGGGGAAGTCCAAGTAAGCACTTCCCTCCAATTTGCGGGCTTTCACCGCCTCGGCTTGCGGCACCCAATAGACCATCTCGGGCGTCAGCTCGACCGGCTTCGAGAAGTCGAGGGCAAAGAGCGGCGACTTGTTCTGCTGCAACGCTTCCCAACCGCATCCGCAATTGTCCATGATGAGCGAAACATCGGCCTTCTCCATCCAATCGGCATAAGGCGTTTCGCTCTGATAGGTCAAGACTTGCGTCTCGCCGTTCTTGCGGCGGTACTCCTGTTCGTTCTGCGGACGGTCCAAACGTTGGTAAAGGATATGACGCGAACGTCCGTTCAAGATGAGCGGAGCCATGACACGGGTGCTGTCGCCGGCCTCGATGATGGGCGTACATACCACCAACTCATCGCCGGGGATCTCCATCTTGCTGACATCCACCTTCATGCGAAGAGAGAGCATGCCGTTGACTTGGTCGACCGATTTCTCTTTGACGAGGAAGTCAGCCTCTTGCCCGTTCGATTGTGCAGCGGCAAAGGCTCCACAACCTCCTATCATAAGTAATGTATATATTGTTTTCATCTTCATGCGAATTATCCATTAAACATTAAAACACATACACGGCACTGACGGCGGCCTGCGTCGGACCGAAATAGTGTTTCTTGACTGTCTCGCGCTTCGTTCCGCAGTTCGTACAAGGATAGATATCCGAATTGAGGTAGAGGTAACCCACACCGAGCGATGCCTCGAGGTTCCAATGCTTGCCCAACACCCAACTGTAGCCATAGCTGAGGCCGACACCTGTGCCCCATCCTTGATGGCGCTCGTTTTCTGTTCCCAGTGGCTTGAAGTCCGCTATATTATATATAATGTAAGGGACATGCAATCCGATAAAGTGTTTGTAGAAGCTTTCGCAGAACCAATAGCGCACCTCCGGGTGAAGACGGAAATGTTTCAAGGAGGTAGCGTAAGAGCCATCCTCATTCTTCGGAGAGAAAGGATTCAGTCCGACCTCGGCCTCCAGCGTCCATTTCGGGGCCAAACGAACCTCCAAACCCAAGTTGGGCGTGGTGGTTGCCCAATAAAGTGCGTTTGTCTTGAGGGCAACGGTTGCGCCTCGTTCGCCTTTCAATGATGTTGTCTGTGCGAAACCTATTGTCCAGCCGAAAACCAACATCATCAATGTACACAAAATTCTTTTCATATTTTGTTTTTTTACTATTTCCTTTTTTTGCAACAATCGTTTGCAACTGCGATATCCACAGCCGGTATCATCCGAATAGTTTTGGAGAATACGGTTAGAAGATGATAAATAAAACAAAAATGCTGCACCAAGTCCTATCTTTTTATCATAAGTCAAGGTGAAAAACAAACTGCAACACTTCATTATTCATTCTACCACTTTTCAGGTTTCTGTCAAAACCTGTTTTTCCGAGTTCAATGCTACCTCGATAATGGCTACAATCAAACCAACGTTTCTACATATCAAACAATAAGACGACTGTAGATAATCCATTTTACCAAAACTCCATACTATACCTTAGTCTTGAAGTGCAAATATACATTATTTCACTCACTTTTTTACCCCCCCCGTATATTAAATTATGTTAACAATAGATTTATACACCACGCAATATCAACAAGATAGATCGAATCTTTCGAAAAATTGTCAGCAAAAACAGCTTACTTCTTACAATGATTTAGTAAAACCGATAGAAACCAAGAAAAACATGGATTTACAGTTCGCTTTTTGTCAAAAAAAACACTAATGTTTTGGGATGAAAAGATTACTGTTTTTCCGTGAAAACTCCCGTGTTTTGAAGGAAAAACTCTAATGTTTTTTTTAAAGATTAGTCCAATTGGGCGCTTTGCGTTAGCGATGCCATTGTCATGGCGAAGTGAGTATTACATTACGCTTCGCTATCTGACTACGGTTGTTACTTTTGGCTTGGCCCAAAAGTAACCAAAAGGCCAGGGCTACGCTTTTG
>CAVJQR010000049.1:14467-15502 GCA_963651605.1 Agathobaculum sp. | reverse complement strand
GAATACTATTTCATGACACCCGAAGCATTCAAACAACATATTGCCAACAACGATTTTTTGGAATACGAAGAGGTGTATGCCGATAAGTTCTATGGAACGCTGAAAAGCGAGGTGGAGCGCATCCTCAAAGAAGGTGACAACGTAATCTTTGATGTGGATGTGGTCGGTGGATGCAACATCAAAAAGTTTTATGGCGACCGCGCCCTTTCACTCTTCATCCAACCGCCAAGCATTGACGAGTTGCGGAAGCGTTTGAACAGTCGCGGCACAGATTCGGCCGAAGTCATTGAAAATCGTTTGGCAAAAGCCTCATACGAATTGAGTTTCGCACCAAAGTTTGACGAAATAATCATCAACGACGATCTGCAAAAGGCCAAAGAGAAAACATTGCAAATCATTAAAGATTTCTTGGCTCGATGAATATGAAAGAAAGCGAACTCTCGAAAGCGTGGTTCATCGGATTCGTGCTTATTGCCATTGCTGCATTGGCCGTGTTCGTTTGGGCCTATATAAAAAAAGATGTAACGGTCATGGTGGCTACAGGAATGGTGGCCGGTGTCCAACTTATTAATGTCGTTAAATGGTTGAAAGCGCACAAAAAAAGAAAATAGGAATCTATTCCGGTTCATTCAATCCGATTCATATCGGCCATTTGGCGTTAGCCAACTGGCTGTGTGAGTTCACGGATTTGGAAGAAGTATGGTTTCTTGTCACACCGCAGAATCCATTCAAACAAAACATGAACCTGATGGATGACCAACTTCGTCTGGAAATGGTCCGAGAAGCCGTGAGAGGTTATGCCAAATTCAAGGTTAGCGATATTGAATTTTCCATGCCAAAGCCATCATATACCATTAATACGCTACGCACTTTGTCTGAGAATAATCCGGACTGTTCCTTTCAACTTATCATGGGATCGGACAATTGGATAAAATTCAATGGGTGGAAGAATCATGACGAAATATTGGAACGACATGGCGTATTGGTTTATCCTCGAAAAGGATATTCTTTTGAAAATCACCTAAACACCCCACA
>CAVJQR010000049.1:0-14457 GCA_963651605.1 Agathobaculum sp. | reverse complement strand
GTTCGTTTTGTCAATGCCCCGGAAATGGAAATATCGTCGACTTTCATTCGTGAATCTCTTGCGAGTGGAAAAGACGTCCGATTCTTTCTTCCAGCAAACATTTGGCACTATTTTGCACAAAAAAAGGGACATGCTGAATAAAGCACATATCCCTTTCTGCTTTTTTGATGGTTATTGCATAATTGCAATTCATCATTCCTAACCTAAACCAACCATCTAAAACTCACCAAACAACCTTCAACCACTAAAAGAAGATCCGAATAACTTTACCAAAACTATAACTATAAACCTAAACACACTTTAATATAACAACAAACCTCTAACTATCAACCTATTAAAACCTATAATCGGATCTTCTTAAATTTCCAATATCTACAAAATAACCTAAACTAAAACCTTACACACTTCCTTTTGTAATCCATCAAAACAAAGCCTTTATTTGATGATTTTTCAAAGATGCTTTGTAATTATGTTTTACAACACAAAAATAGTAACCTCGAAGTCGTTTGTCAATAGTTTAGAGCAAAAATTTCACACGAAGGATTATTTTCTTGATATAAGTCAGAAAAACAAGTTGAAAATCTTCACTTTGGACAAAAAAGCAGTAAAAAAGGAACGTTTATTTACAATCTTCCATGGGAACCAGACCGTTCATAATAGCATAAAACGTCAAACCGGAAACGGTCTTTATGCCAAGTTTGGCAGTAATATTCTTGCGATGTGAAAGGACTGTATTGAGACTGATATGAAGATTGTCGGCAATTTCCTTGTTGGTATGCCCCTTCACTATTTGCTGTATGACGTTTATTTCGCGAGCCGACAATCCCTTTCCGCTCTCCACTTGAGTAGTCGATGATTCATCTGTGGCAAACCATCGTTCGAAATGATCAATCAATTCCTCTAAAGGCAGCAGAGTGGATATCAAATGGGTAGGCAACGATGGAGCATCACCTTTTGAGTAAAGCACAATAACTTTCCCCCTACGCGGAAGAAAATAGTCGATATTTACCAAAAAAGTTGCATCATCTGTAATAAAATAATCGAATGAATCTTTTGACGGCTTGCGGGATAACTCTCGGAATGTTGCATAATAGGTAAGTTCCATCGCCGGGAAATAATTATCCAGTACGCTCTCTACACCCAAATATTGTAATGTATCCGGCAATATGACCGCTATCTTTTTACTTCGTTGCATGCGTTTATCCCTTATTGTCTCGAGACTTTGACCATTGGCTTCAGTATCCGTTCTCGGATTCTATTGTGTTGCTTGATGTCTTTCTCCAGGCTACTGATAGCAAAAATCACAGCATAACAAAGATTTTCATCATAATCGCCCGATAGATGTTTGACCATGATGCTCTTCAAATCAGCCAAAACAGCGTCAAGATTCTCCCCTCCCCGTTCTGTTTCAGGGGAAACTTCCATCTGTTGCATACTCTTTTCATCCGCCGAAACTGAAGCTAAACAATAAGGGAACCACACTCTTTCATCGTGCGCAATCTGCTGCATCAATTGCTCTTTGAACGATTGAAAGAAGCGTCCTATCAACTGTAATGTTGCATTCTCCGATTTATTATGCGAAATGAAAAACTCCAAATGGCGGGAAATGTTAGGGATTTGGTAACGCATATAATATTGATTGGTCTTGTTCAAGTAATCAATAATTTGCGAGAGATGAAAAGATTTCAGACGTTTCTCCGGAAAATACTCCTCATTCAAGAACGTATTGATAATGATCAGCAAGAAATCTGCGTCCAATCCTTGCTCTTGACACACCTCTCGTACGGTTTTGTCTTTGACTCCCAACCGAATGCCCAGCCGATTGATAACAGGAATGAGTGAAGTGTGTGTTTCCACCACTTCACTCATTGCCATATTTGATTGAATCAAAGACATATTAAGCCTCTTCCCATTGTTTGCGAATCAAATTCAACGCATTGACAACAGTTGCGGCACGATCTTCGCTTTGGCAGCCACATTCGAAGCTGACATATTTATTATATCCCAAAGCTTTCAACCCTTTGAATCCTTTCACATAGTTGTCAGCATCGCCATCTTCGCCCGGCATACTGCGGCGTTTCAAGCTGGCGATATGAACATGTTGCAAGTATTCGCCGGCAGAAATGAAAGCTCCCATTTGAGATGTTTCCTCAAATGCCATGTGCCAAAAATCGCCCATACAACGAACACCCGGATTGTTGATGTCGCGACACAAGGAAGCAGCATCAGCAACTTGACGCAAGTAGAAAGCCTCTTGGCGGTTCAATGGTTCGAATATAACCGTTGTGCCGTGCTCATGAGCATAGTTACCCATCTCCGTAAATTGCTCACACAAGAAGTCGCGTGTCTCCTGAGTATGGGGCATAACCGGAACTTGGTGATTGAATGCCGGAACGATGATCACACCTACTGAGCCGAGTTCGCCTGCAGCACCAATGATTTCTTTCATCGTGTCCATACATTTTTGGCGAACATCCTTTTCTGTTGAAAGGATGAAGCCTTCGAAACCTGCACAAATAGCACTGACTTTGATATTTCTACCATTCAAAGCCTGTTTGAATTCGTCCACACGTCCGGCCAAGCCTCTTCCACCCGGCTCGATACCTACTACCCCATTCTTCTCCATGAAGTCAAGCTTCTCGGCCAATGTTTCGCCTGGAGCAACGCCTTCCTGCAAAGAGATGTTCAATTGTGCAGTAGGAACATAGGGAATACCTGATGCAGCGGCGCAACATTCTTCGCCAGCTGCTGCCGGTTTGTTGGTACAAGATGCAATGGCTGAGCTACCTACAGCCATTGCTGCTCCTGACAATCCGACTTTCAAGAAATTTCTTCTATTCAGTGTCATACGATTATTTCTTTTCGATTGGCTTACCCGGAACCGGCACTGTGAATGAAGTCATATCCATGCTACCCAAGTTCAAATCCTTCGGAGTGTAATCCAATGGAGATGCTGTCATAGCTTCCCAAGTTGTTTCTGCTCCTGTATAGGCAGATTCACGACCCATGATGGCAGCCATGTTAGCCACTGCTGTTTCAGAAGCCTGTTCAATTACTTTACCGGCACGGATTTTGCTGATCCAGTCAACATGTTCCAATGTATACGGGTCGTTTTGCTGGTGTTCAGCTTTTTCTTTTTCGAAATCATACTTCCAGACTACGTTGCCTGCCAAGTCTTTGATTTCCATTGTATCGCTGTTCCATGAGCCCTTTGTTCCCTGGATAAATTCGCTTACATTGTCAGCGCAACCATCGATCTGACGACACATACTGTGCAAGTGAATTCCGTTCTCCATCGTGAAGTCTACACTGAAGTTATCGTATTGGTCACCTGTCAGACGACGTTGACGAGAACCGAAACCGACAGCCTTCACCGGTTTCAAACCGGAGAACCAAGTAAATACGTCGATATTGTGAACGTGCTGTTCTACGATATGATCGCCGGATAACCATTTCCAGTTAACCCAGTCTTTGATCATCCATTCGCAATCGCTCCAGCCGGCTTGACGTTCGCGATACCACAACATGGGCTGATTCCAGTAAACAATACCGCCGGTGATTTCACCGATAGCACCTTCCATCACCTTCTTGTATGATTCAACGTAAGCACGTTGGTGATGACGCTGTGTACCTGTTACGACGCACAAGTTCTTGGCCTGAGCCTGTTTTGCTGTAGCCATGATAGTACGGTAACCAACCGGGTCAACACAGATCGGTTTCTCCAAGAAGCAATGTTTGTTCTTTTCAACTGCATATTGGAAGTGGATCGGACGGAACAATGGAGGAGTTGCTACAATCACAACATCTACATCGTCGCAATCAATCAACTGTTTGTAAGCTTCCAAGCCTACGAAACGCTTTTCAGCTGGAATATCAATACTCTTTTCACTCTTCAATTTATCAGCCAAAGCATCTACTCTTTCTTGGAAAGTATCAGCCAAAGCCACAATTGAAAGGCCATTTGCAGCGTTCAAGAAGTTGAATGCAGCACCCGAACCACGGCCACCACAACCGATTACACCGGCTCTCAATTCTTTACCGTCTGCTGCTTTGTCAGGCATTTCAGGGATATAGTATTCGCCCGGATTCTTCAATGGTTTGTTAGCTCCGCCGGCTTGTGCTTCACCACCACCACAAGATGTTAAAACTGTTGCGGCAGAACCACCGCCAATTGCGCTCAATGCGCCGGCCATAGCTGTACTTTTCAGAAATGACCGTCTGCTAATTCCATTACCTTTTTCCATAATACTCATTTTTTTGTCAGCAATTATAGTTTATCTAATTTATTTATTATATTCACATACTACGCGGAATCCGATACCCTTGATATCAGAATACCACCAAATACTCTTCGGCTGCTGCGGGTCTGTCTTCAACCAAGCATCATGTTCGGTATGAGCACGGGCCGCACAACGCACATCTGCGGCATCGGATGTATAGTTTCCACCACGGACAACCCACTCTGTTCCCTCTGTCACCAGCGGATTCGTTGCATTGGCTGTCTTCGTGTAAGCGTCCGGATCGTACTTATCGGCACAATATTCCAACACGTTACCCAACATGTTCTTCAAGCCAAATGGATTGGCCTTGACCAATGCCGGTTCCTGCGTCTTGTTCTGACTGTTCTTTGCATAGATTACAAAAGAACTGATGCTGTCAGTCTTTGCGTCAAAGAACTTGCGCCAGAATCCCTGGTCGGAGAAGTCTTTCGGGTTACCCGTGAAGAAATACGGCGTTTCTTGCCCGCCACGAGCCGCATACTCCCACTCGGCCTCTGTCGGGAGGCGGTATTTCTTTCCTGTCTTTTTCGACAACCACTGGCAGAATGTTTCGGCTGCATAGTGAGTCATCGTAATGGCCGGACGATCGCCACTGCCCCATCCTTGGTCAGGGAATCCGAACGGAGGCGTCGGACCGGAGATGGCATCCACATCCGGATTGCTATTGTTGGCATATACCTGCTCAGGCGGTGTACGTCCTTCGCTCATCGTATTGGCATAAAATGCCCAATATTGATCCCATGTCGTTTCCACTTCAGCAATGAAATAGGGGCTCAAAGTCACACTGTGTTGCGTTTCGTCGGCTTGACGGAACGGCTCTTTTTCCGAACTTCCCATTTGGAATGTACCGCCGGGGATAGCCACCATTTTGAACGAGACCATCGTACCCGGAATCTGTTCCGTAAAGTTCGAGAAGGATGTGATTGGGGTTGCCTCCTTGAAATAGAGACTCGTATCGACTGCCGCACTGGAAGTTTGCTGCGCTATGCCCACCATTTTCGAATGGACATAGTTAGGATTGTAGTGTCCTGCATCCAAGTGACAACTGATACATTGCAAATCCAATTTTTCTTCATTCTCCTCGTAATAGAGGTGCGCTGTTACCCCATCCGGCGAAATGCCTTGCGGGAAGAGGTTTTGGTGACATTCTTTACATGACTCGTTCGGTATATACTTCACGGCATGTTCCAACTCCGACTTTAGTTCCCAATCGAAATCGGCACTGTCTTTTGTCATGTACGACCAGGCATCCTTCAATCCCAGTTTCATCTTAGCCGTATAATGGTCCCATGTATGCGACTGGGGCGGAAGGTGACAAGCTACGCAATGGGTCTTCACGCCACTGCCATTGTTCACATGCTTCGACAATTTCCAACTGTCATACACATGAGGATGCACATGGCACATCATACAAGACTCGTCTGATGAAAAATAGACAGAGGTTTCATACACTCCAATCATCAAACCGGCACCGACTGCCAAGCCTGCCAGTAAAACAAATGGTTTACCTTTAAAGAAACTCCGTTTCCGTTTGTCAGAACTTGAATTATAACTCATTTTTCGTTCGTGTTAATGGTATTTCTGTTAAGTCAAAGCTGGTATTTATCTTTTGATTAGCACAACCTGAACTTGCGCTAAAAGTACAATTATTATTTAGGAATTGAAAACAAGTCTTTATCCTTTAACTTTAAATAACATACTTGTCCATTCAAATGCCTTTCAACTAACAACAGATACCGCTTCACTTACAGATGATTTACCGTTTTGTTAATATTCGCCTGCTAATTTGTAGCTTTTCATTATAAAATTTTTCAAATATAGGCACTTTCTTTTAAATCTACAAGAATTAAAAAAAAATAATCCGCCATATCTAAAAAAACAGCAGCAGAACTGTCTAACAGTTTCTCGGCATAGAACTCCGGTTTTCTCCCGAATGAACTGCAGTTTTATGCGGAGAAAACTGCAGTTCACTCCCGAGAAAACTTTTCAGAACTGTCATTTAACGATTATGGTTGACTCGAAGAGAGTCAAAATCATAAAGAAGGTTGACTCCATTAGACGATGTTAATAAATAAAGTTGACTTGATAGAAAATGAAGCATAAAGCCTCCGTCATCCATGATGGTGATGACGGACATTTTCGATCAACATTCCTTGTCCTACAAAGATAAGTCAAAAAGTTTGATTGGGCAATGGTTGCTGTTACTATTGCTTCGTCAATTTATTTTCTTCTTCCTTTGCTTTAATAGCCTGTTCACGATAGCTTTTCCAGCGCTTTCGCAAAGGGCCCGTGCGCTCAGCTGCCTCACGCGGGGTCAATCCGTCGAGGCTCAGATGAGGGCGTTCCGTATTGTAAAACTCGACAGCCAGACGGACAGCCAAGCGAACTGACTTTATATCAGCCATTTCGATGCCGCAAAGAAGCTCGTTTTTGATCGTGTTATTAATGCGTTCTGCCACGGCATTGTCCTTCGGATTGCCGTTTTCGGTCATGCTGATGGCGATGCCGTGCTGCTTCAGCAAGTGCGTATAAGCATAACTGGCATACTGACATCCACGATCGGAGTGGTGGATGAGCTGTGTCAAATCCATCCCTCTGTAACGTTTCAGCATCATTTTGAGCGCCATCATCGAGTAAACCGTTTCCAATGTTGGGGCAACACAGTAGCCAACTATCTCTTTCGTATAGTAATCCGTTATAAGGGATAAATAGCAAAAATCCTTACGGCCTTTTTGATTGGAGCCGCTCATCGGAATGTAAGTTATGTCGCTGACTACCAGCTGACCGGGACGATTTGGTATCAAATCTTTCGTCAGGTTGGGATAGAGCGGGAAGTCGTGCTTCGAATCCGTTGTCTTGACCCGATGCCTGATCCTACGTACCTTCAACCGAAACTCGTCGATGATGTCATAGAATTGGTTATATCCGACCCGCAGTTGCTTGCCGAACGTTTGTTTGTACATCATCCACAGCTTGTTACCTCCTATTTTAGGATCTTTTTGACGCACGCTTTTGATGAATTCAACGACAAATGCCCGCTTGGCCAAACGCGATGACGCTATGTTGTGATGTTTGTAATAGGCTTGCTTACTCACACCAAGTATTCCACACATGTCGACTACTCTCTTGGGGTGATCGCTCTGTGTGTGAAGCCTTTCGACTACTTGGTGCCAGCTTTTTTTAGGTCGATTCCGTACATTTCCTTACCGAATTTGACCATTTCTTCATATATATCTGCCCGCAAAGACTCTCTGGCCAGTTGCTTCTTCAACTGTGAAAGTTCCTCTTGCAACTTCCGGTAATCTTCCGGCAATATATCGCTCGATTTTTTCTTCATCTGTTCTACCATTTGGGGGTTGACATCCTCAAAGATATGCAATCGCTTATAAACGGTAGACTTGGATAGACCTGTTTTTTTACAAATGTTTTTTACCGGCATCTGCTCGACGGCATACAGCCGATATAGTTCTTGCGCTGAGGCCATGATGGATGTTTCCATCTTTTTCGGTTGTTCTTTTTCCATTTTTTTCTCATTTTTAATGAGTCAACCTTTTTTGTAAAAAGACAAAATTCGAGAGATGCTATTCCCTTGTTGCCGATATTATTCCATGAAGTTCACCTAGGGCATTAAGAAAGGGTAGGGGGGTAAGAACAAAAGCCGGAGCAAAGTGTCTTGTTCCGGCTTTTTACTTTATAGGGTAATGGATTACTTATTATTCCAAATAGGTATAGCCATACAATCCGGAGCGGTAGTTCGACAGGAATTCACGCCCTTCTTCGGCCGAGATATTCCCTTTCTTTACGGAGGCTGCTACCCATACTTCTATGGCGCGTGCCATCCGTTTCGGATTGAATTGTACGTATTCCAATACATCGGCTACGGTCTCGCCCTCGATAACCTTGTCGATCACATACCTGTCGCCCTTCACCTTGATATGGACAGCATTCGTATCGCCAAACAAGTTGTGCAGGTCGCCCAAAATCTCTTGATAAGCCCCTACGAGGAAGACGCCTATATAATAGTGCTCGCCTTGACGTAGTTTGTGAACGGGCAAGTGATAAGAGAAGTTGCGGGTCGAGATAAAGTTGTCGATCTTTCCGTCCGAGTCGCACGTGATGTCTTGCAACGTGGCCGATTTCGTCGGTTGTTCATTCAAACGGCTGAGCGGCATCACGGGGAAAATCTGATCGATTGCCCATGAATCCGGCAATGATTGGAAGAGGGAGAAGTTGCAGAAATACTTGTCCGGCAACATCTTTGATATCTTTTTCAGCTCATCGGGTGCATGCTTGACGCTCTCCGCCATTTCGAAAATGTCGCGGGCGATGGACCAAAACAGACGTTCTACCTGTGCGCGCGTCTTCAAGTCGATCAAGCCCAAGTTGAACAACTCCAGCGCTTCTTCGCGGCATTGCAGGGTGTCGTGCCATGTTTCGATCAGACGGGGTTGGTTCAGATTGTCCCATAAGTTGTAGAGTTCACGCACCAGTTCATGAGCATCGGGCTGCAACTCTTCGTTTTCATCGCATGCCGGCAGACTTGTACTTGCCAAAGCCTCGATGACAAGTACCGAATGGTGGGCTGTCAACGAACGGCCCGACTCGGTGATGATGTTGGGTTGCTCAAGATTAAACTTCTTGCAGACGTCAGCCAATGCCGAAACGGCATCGTTCACATACTCTTGGATGGAGTAGTTCATGCTGTTTCCACTCAGGGCCGAACGCGTTCCGTCGTAATCGACGCCAAGACCTCCGCCGATATCGACAAAATGGATGTTGAAGCCCATCTGTTTGAGTTGTACATAAAATTGGGTAGCCTCGCGGAGGGCTGTCTTGATGCGACGGATGTTTGTCACTTGACTTCCGATGTGGAAATGGATCAGTCTCAAGGCATCTTTCAATCCATTATCCTCCAACAATTCCAAGGCTTCAAGCAATTCGCTCGAGTTCAATCCGAACTTGCTTACATCGCCACCCGACTCTTCCCACTTGCCGCTTCCTGAGCTGGCCAACTTGATACGGATGCCGATGTTGGGCATTACCTTCATCCGTTTGGCGAGGGCGGCAATTGTCTTGAGTTCGATCATCTTCTCGACTACCAAAAATATTTGGCGTCCCATCTTTTGGGCCAGAAGAGCCAACTCGATGTAGCTTTCATCTTTGTAGCCGTTGCAGATAATCATGGCGTCATTGTCGATGTCTATCGAAAGGACGGCATGCAGCTCGGGTTTCGAACCTGCTTCCAACCCGATGTTGAACTTGTTGCCATGGCTGACAATCTCTTCAACTACGGGCCGCATTTGATTTACCTTAATAGGATAAATGATGTAATTTTTCGCTGTAAACCCATATTCTTGGGCAGCATTTTCAAAACAATGCGATATCTTCTCAATACGATTGTTCAAGATATCGGGAAACCGAAGCAAGACTGGTGCAGCCACGTCTTGTATTTGTAGCTCTTCCATCAATTCTTCCAAATCGATGGCCGGACCGTCTGCTTTGGGCTTTACGGCAACATGCCCCTTGTCGTTCACCGAAAAATAGTCCAGCCCCCAACCGTTGATATTGTACAACTCGGCTGAATCTTCAATTTTCCATTTTCTCATTTACTTCCTCTTAAAAATAAATTAAAGGTATGTTGTTAATACATTCACAGCAAATACGCTTCTGACCCCCAACGTCAGGGCGAGTTTCGCTTTAGTGGTCAAAGGTGCAAAAAAAAAACAAAAAAACAGGTTTCTTTTGAATGAATTTCGCACAAGGAGTGAAAATAAGGGGAAATAGAAGAAAAATAAAAAAGGCACAACCTCCATCCGAAGACGAAAGTGTGCCCTTTTAAAATATGATGGGAAGCTTTTATTTCTGACTTCCACCCATAATATCCAACAATTCGTTGGTGATGGCTTGCTGACGCGTCTTGTTGTATTGCAATGTCAACTCCTGAACCAAGTCGTTGGCATTGTCGTTGGCCGTTTGCATAGCCATCATACGAGCGGCATGTTCTGCCGTTGTCGTATCCAACATGACGGTATAGATTTGCAAATTCAACATCTTTGGAAACAATACTTCCAGCAACTCATCGGTCGAGGGCTCCAGAATATAGTCTGAAACATAGCCTTCTGAGCTTTGGGATGTTTTCCCTTCCAATGAAATGGGAAGGTAGGATTGCTTCGTGATGATCTGCTGCGCCATGTTTTTGAAATGGTGGTAGAGCAAAACTACTTGATCAACTTCTTTCGACAAGAACAACTCTTGCAACCGTTTGGCCAGCGAGAGAGCCGTCTCGAACGATAGTTTGTCGGTTGCCCCTATGAAGTCGTGACAATAGTCGTATCCGGCTTTGTCGAGTTCCTTGGCAACACTCTTTCCAACGGGGTAGATGACTGGGCGAATCTGCTTAGCCTCGTATTCTTTCAATTGCTCGTTCAAGGCTTTCCAAACGTTGGCATTGAACACACCGCAAAGTCCTGAATTGGCAGAGAAGACAACAAGGGCTACACTCTTCACTTCGCGTTTAGCCATCAAAGGTGAATCGATATCGTTGTTGTCGCTCAGCAAACTGTTGAAAATTTCAGACAACTGTTGCGAGTAGGCCAACGTATGTTCGGTGGCAGCCTGAGCACGATGCAACTTGGCTGAAGAAACCATCTTCATGGCAGCCGTAATCTTTTGCGTACTGTTGATTGACGCGATGCGGCTCTTGATCTCTTTCAATGATGACATAGCTCTTACCCTTTACTTATTTAAATGACGCAGCTACTTCGGCAGCTGTCTCTTCAATCAGTTTACCCACTTCGTCGTTGATGACACCTTTCTTCAAAGTCTCCAAAACATCATGCGGATGTTGTGTTTGGAGGGCTGCCAAGAAAGCTTTCTCGAACTCGTGAACTTTGTTCAATGGCACGTCTTTCAACAATCCGTGCGTACCGCAGTAAAGGATGGCAATCTGCTTTTCAACCGGCATCGGAGAGTATTGCGGTTGGATCAACAACTGCGTATTCTTCTGTCCTTTGTCAATAGTGAATGCTGTCACAGGGTCCATCTCTCCACCAAACTTGGTGAATGATTCCAGTTCACGGTACTGAGCTTGATCGATTTTCAATGTACCCGCCACTTTCTTCATTGCTTTGATCTGTGCACTACCACCGACACGAGAAACGGAGATACCTACGTTGATGGCCGGACGATTACCTTGGTTGAACAAGTCGGTCTCCAAGAAGATCTGTCCGTCGGTGATGGAGATCACATTGGTTGGAATGTAGGCCGATACATCACCTGCCTGTGTTTCGATGATAGGCAAGGCAGTCAGCGAACCGCCACCCTTGACGATGGGTTTCATGCTCTCCGGCAAATCGTTCATCTGCGAAGCAACTTCCTGCTGGTTGATGATGCGCGCGGCACGCTCCAACAAGCGAGAATGGAGATAAAAGATATCACCCGGGTAAGCTTCACGGCCGGACGGGCGGCGCAAGATCAAGGATACCTCACGATAGGCTACAGCCTGTTTTGACAAATCGTCGTATACTACCAAAGCATGACGACCACTGTCACGAAAATACTCGCCGATTGCCGCACCTGCAAATGGCGCAAAATATTGCATGGCTGCCGGATCGGAAGCAGTTGCACTGACAACGATCGTATAGTCCATGGCTCCTTTTTCTTGCAATGTGTTGACCAATGCCGCGACAGTAGAACCTTTCTGTCCGATAGCTACATAGATACAATATACAGGGTCGCCGGCTTCATAAGCCGAACGTTGGTTGATGATGGTGTCAATGGCAATGGATGTTTTACCGGTCTGGCGGTCGCCGATGATCAATTCGCGCTGACCACGTCCGATAGGAATCATGGCATCGATGGCTTTGATACCGGTCTGCAACGGTTCCGTTACCGGTTGACGGAAAATAACACCCGGGGCTTTTCTTTCCAACGGCATTTCGAAAGTCTTGCCGGTGATCTCTCCTTTACCGTCTATTGGGTTACCCAGTGGATCGATCACACGACCGATCATGTTTTCGTTTACATTGATAGAAGCAATACGGCCGGTGCGTCGAACGGTGTCGCCCTCTTCGATCTGATCGGTCGGGCCCAGCAATACGGCACCAACATTGTCCTCTTCCAAGTTCATGACAATAGCTTCCATGCCGTTGTCGAAGCGGATCAGTTCATTAGCCTCGGCATTGTCAAGTCCATAGATACGAGCCACGCCATCACTGACCTGTAGCACGGTTCCTACTTCTTCCAACTTGATGCCGGTCTTGATCCCTTCCAATTCTTGGCGTAAGATGGCCGAAACTTCGCTTATTTTTATTGAGTCTGTCATATAGTCTTTTATTTTCTATCCAGTAACCGTTCGCGGATCTCTTTCAGTTGGGTAGCGTAGCTGGCATCCAACCGATAATTTTCCATCTGCAAGCGGAAACCTCCGATTAATTCAGGTTTGACTTCATTCGTGTATTCGATCGTTCGACCTGTCAACTGCTGAAGTCTTTCAATCAAGTGCTTCTCTGTAGATTCTTCCACCGGCGACGCACTGTAAAAGATGATTTTAGTGATCCGTTTCGCCTTGCGATACATGTCACTAAAGTGATAGATGATAATCGGCAGGCAATTCTCACGGCCATGGTTCAGGAGCAGTTGAACAAATCGCCTATACAAGTCGCACACCTCGATACCTGCTGCATCGATCAACAGTTTCTCTTTGGTCTTTTTCTCGACCATCGGATTACTGATGACGGGCAACAGCTCTTTCGTGTTGTGCAGACTTTGCCTGAGAATCTCCATGTCTGCATAGACAAGATCCTCTTCTCCTTTTTCTTTTGCCAAGGAGAAGAGAGCTTGCGCATATCGAGATGAAATTGTTCCTAAATCCATACCTTAAGATTTGCTGAAAGACATTTCGTCAATCAATTTATTGATGATATCCTCTTGGTTTTTGTCTCTTCCGATCTTCTCCTTCATTACCTTTTCGGCAATGGAGATGGAGAGTTCGGTTATCTCGGCTCGAACCTCGCGGATAGCACGTTCTTTTTCTTCTTGAATTTGGCGTGTTGCTTCTGTAATCATCAGTTGTGAAGCAGCAGCGGCTTTTTGTCGTGCCTCATCAATTATCTGTTCTTTTTCAGCCAGTGCTTCCTTCAAGATGGCGTTCTGTTTCTCTTTTGCTTCGGCCAGGATTTGCTCACCTTCCTTTTGGATGTTGGACAACTGCTCGTTTGCTTTACGAGCCGTCTCCAACGATCCTTCGATATAGGCTTTTCGGTCTTCGATAGCTTTGATGATGACCGGGAAGCCATACTTGGAAAGGATGACCAATACGATACCGAATGACAGTACCATCCAGAAGAGAAGTCCTGAATCTGGTGTTAGTAATGACATAGGCTATCGATTTTTGATTATTGGAACAATCCCAAGAAACATACAACAATCGCAAACAAAGCAACGCCTTCGATCAACGCACCCATAATCAACATGGAAGTACGAATATCACCTGCTGCAGACGGTTGGCGACCAATGGCTTCTACTGCACCTTTACCGATTAAACCAATACCGAGACCGGCTCCGATTGCTGCTAAACCTGCACCCAGTGTTGCACCTAACTTTGCCACACCCATAGTGGCTGCCTGTAATAAAATAGCTGATAACATACGACTTAAATTTTAATGTTTTAATTTTCTCTTTTCTTAATTATTCAATAAATATTACTTCACTCTAGCTGCTCCGATATAGTTGGCGGAGAGCAATGTGAAAATGTAAGCTTGCAAACAAGCAACAAACAATTCCATGCAGTTCATGAATATACAGAACAGAACGGAAACAACTGTCATGCTGCTGTTGATGATTACCCCCATCGATGCCGTGATAAAGATCAGACAAGTCAAGGCCAAGATAATGGTATGCCCGGCCATGATGTTGGCAAACAGACGGATAACCAGAGCAAATGGCTTGGTAAATACGCCAAAGAACTCAACAAATGGCATGATCGGTAGTGGAACTTTCAAGAACAATGGGGTGTTGGGCCAAAAAATATCTTTCCAATACTCTTTTGTTCCGAACAAGTTGACAGCCAAGAAGGTGCAAGAAGCCAAAACCAAGGTGACGGTTATGTTTCCTGTCAAGTTGGCTCCACCGGGGAAGATAGGAATGACAGCCAACAAGTTGCTGATCAGAATGAAGA
>CAVJQR010000048.1:0-15709 GCA_963651605.1 Agathobaculum sp. | reverse complement strand
CTCTATTCTGTTTTGGCGTTGGCCGGAAAATTTACCATGGATGAGCTCAAGCAGTTCCGTCAATGGGGAAGCGTAACGCCCGGTCACCCGGAGGTCAATTTCCAAAGAGGTATCGAGAACACTTCCGGCCCGCTGGGACAAGGTCATACCTATGCCGTGGGTGCCGCTATTGCCGCTAAGTTCCTGGAGGCGCGTTTAGGCAAGGAGGTGATGGGACAGACCATCTACGCTTACATCTCGGATGGCGGTATCCAGGAGGAAATCTCTCAAGGTTCGGGTCGTATTGCCGGAACATTGGGATTGGATAACTTGATTATGTTCTACGACTCGAACAACATTCAGCTCTCTACTACCGTAGAAGAGGTGGACAATGAGGACGTAGCCAAGAAATATGAAGCATGGGGCTGGTATGTCATGACGATCAACGGCAACGATCCTGATCAGATCCGTCAGGCATTGATCGCAGCCAAAGCTGAAACGAAACGCCCGACCTTGATCATCGGTCAGACGCTGATGGGCAAAGGAGCTAAAGGAAGCGACCAATCGAGCTACGAAAACAAGGTGTCTACTCACGGCCAACCGTTGTCGGCTGCAGGGGCAAGCATGGAAGAGACCATCAAAGGTATGGGTGGCGATCCGGCCGATCCGTTCGTGATCTTCCCGGATGTGGCCGCACTCTATGCGAACCGTTTGGCAGAACTGAAGCAACTCATGGTCGGGAAGAGAGCAACCAAGGCTGCATGGGCGGCTGCTCATCCCGACTTGGCCAAGAAGTTGGACGACTGGTTCAGCAACCGTGTTCCGGCTATCGACTGGGCTTCCATCCAACAAAAGGCCAATCAGGCGACGCGTGCTGCCTCGGCTACCGTCTTAGGTCACCTGGCAGAGCACGTGGAGAACATGATCTGTGCTTCGGCCGACCTCTCCAATTCGGACAAGACCGACGGCTTCTTGAAGAAAACACATGCCTTGAAGCGGGGCGACTTCAGCGGGGCCTTCTTCCAGGCCGGCGTAGCCGAGCTGACAATGGCTTGTATCTGTATCGGAATGACGCTGCACGGCGGTGTGATCGCTGCTTGCGGTACCTTCTTTGTCTTCTCGGATTATATGAAACCGGCTTTGCGAATGGCTTCATTGATGCAGTTGCCCGTCAAATTTATCTGGACGCACGATGCGTTCCGCGTAGGAGAAGATGGTCCGACCCACCAGCCGATCGAGCAGGAAGCTCAGGTGCGTCTGTTGGAAAAGGTCAAGAACCACAAAGGAAAGAACGCCATGTTGGTGCTCCGTCCGGCCGATGTAATCGAGACGACCGTAGCATGGAAGATGGCAATGGAGAATACGTCAACCCCGACGGCCTTGATCTTGTCGCGTCAGAACATCAACGATCTGCCGGCTGTTGCCGACCGTTATCAGGAAGCTTTGGAAGCAGAGAAAGGTGCCTATATCTTGAACGAAGATGCCAATCCGGATGTTACCTTGGTGGCATCGGGTTCTGAGGTCTCCACCTTGGTAGACGGTGCAGCATTGCTCCGTGCCGACGGTATCAAGGTACGTATCGTATCCGCTCCGTCGGAGGGACTGTTCCGTAGCCAGAGCAAAGAATATCAAGAGTCGGTGATCGCTACCGGCAGCAAAGTGTTCGGTTTGACCGCCGGTTTGTCTGTCAATCTGGAGGGCCTTGTCGGATCCAACGGAAAGGTTTGGGGCATGAATTCATTCGGATTCTCCGCACCCTACAAAGTGTTGGACGAGAAACTGGGCTTCACGGCCGACAATGTTTACAAACAGGTAAAAGAACTGTTAGCAGAATAATATATGAAGACAATAGGTTTGTGTAGCGACCACGCCGGATTTGAATTGAAGGAATTTGTCAAACAGATCTTGGACGAACGCAACATCCCTTACAAAGATTTCGGAACCCACTCGACCGAGAGTTGTGATTATCCCGATTTCGCCCACCCTTTGGCGGCAGCCATCGAAGCGGAAGAGGTGTATCCCGGCATCGCCATCTGTGGTTCCGGCAATGGCATCAGCATGACATTGAACAAACATCAAGGAGTTCGTGCTGCCTTGTGCTGGATGGAAGAGATTTCCGCTTTGGCCCGCGCACACAATGATGCCAATATTTTGGTTATGCCGGGGCGTTTCATTTCGCATGAAGAGGCGCTGAAAGTGTTGAATGCATTCTTGACTACGCCCTACGAAGGCGGTCGTCATCAGCGTAGAATCGACAAGATACCGGTAAAATAACAACTGTATTGGATCGTAAGAAAGGCTCTTTCCTTCTCCCTCGTCGGGACAGGAAAGAGCCTTTTTCGTGAAATGTATGGCAGTTTGACCGAACCGCCAACCTTTTATCTTCAGTGGTTGTTCTCTCGAGGAATGGCTTGTTGGGCCAAACGGTGCATGAAATAGGCCAAATGGAAGAAGGCAAAGAGGAACGAGATGATCAGCAACACCTTGCTCTCTGTCCACCCGACCGTCTGCTGGTGCCACAAACCCGTGATGGCACAGAGCACCGACAGGATAATTCCTATCATATAAACCGTACTTTCACCTTTACGACGAGGTTGCATGGGCTCCAATCGGCTGTGGCGAATGCCATAGTTGACGTAAATATCCAACCCGATCAGCATCCAAATGACGAGACGAATCCAGGTGTCGGCCGGCAAGAAAACCATCATGATCAGGCACGTCACAATGCCGGCTATCGGTACAAACGGCACAAACGGCGTCTTGAACGAACGGGGCGCATTGGGCATCGTCTTGCGAACAACCAGCACACCGGCACAAACCAACGTGAAGGCGAAAAGGGTTCCTATGCTGCACATCTCGCCGGCTACGCCGGCCGGTACGAAAGCCGCCAGTGTTCCGACCAATACCATGAAGAGCAGATTGCTCCGTGCCGGCGTTCTGTACTTCGCATGGATATGCGAAAAGAGCGGAGGAAGCAGACCGTCGCGGCTCATACTCAAGAAGACGCGGCTCTGACCGAGCAATGTCACCATAATGACCGAGCAATAACCCAATAGAATGGCTACGATAATGGCGCGGTTCAACCAAGGATAATCGGGATGAACCATGCCTGAGGCATCCATTTGTCCCATATGATCGATGGCAATGGCAACGGGCGCAATGCCGTTTTGTCCTTGGAAGGCGGAGTAATGAACCACACCCGTCATGACATGAGCGAAGAGAATATAGAGCACCGTACAGATGATCAGCGACATCAGGATACCGATCGGCATGTTGCGCTTCGGGTTCTTCGTCTCCTGGGCTGCCGTACTGATGGCATCAAACCCCAAGAAAGCAAAGAAGACAATGGCCGCTCCACGTAGAATACCCGTGAATCCGAACTCGCCCAATGTGCCGGTATTGGCCGGAATATAGGGCGTATAGTTCTCGAGATGGATATAACGCCACCCCAATGCCACGAAGGAGAGGACCACAGCCACCTTCAGAAAGACAATAATATTGTTCAGAATCGAACTGCCTTCGGTACCGCGGATCAGGAACAGGCTCATCACCATCACGATCAGAAAGGCAGGAATGTTCACTATGCCTCCATCCCATGGGCAAGCCGTGAGGGCATGGGGGAGGTCAATGCCGAACCCTTGGAGGAAAACCACCAGGTAACGGCTCCAACTGATGCTGACGGTCGTGGCTGCAACACAATACTCCAACACCAAATCCCACCCGATGATCCAGGCAACCAACTCGCCCATCGTGGCATACGAATAGGTGTAGGCACTGCCGGCTATCGGTATCATCGATGCAAACTCGGCATAACAGAGGGCGGCAAAGCAACATCCGAGAGCAGCCACGATGAACGATAGGGTAATGGCCGGGCCGGTATAGTTGGCCGCTACGGCTCCTGTGATGGAAAAGAGGCCCGCCCCGATGATCACTCCCACGCCCAATGCGATCAAACCCAAGGGCCCCAACACACGTTTGAGCGACTCTTTGCCCGATTCTTGGGCTTCAGCGAGCAGATCGCCGAGCGGTTTTCTAATAAATAGTCCCATGATGCAATGAAAAAATGGACATAAAAAAAAGAGATTGCAACCAGGTCACAATCTCTTTTTCTATGCTTGTTGTTCTGATTCTGAATGGATTAGATATTCGGATTCAACTTGTTCCATTCTGCAACCGGCGGAACGATGCCAAGAGCAACGATTTCATCACGCATTTTGCAGAGGTGTTCGTATGATTTAGCCAACGATGCCAACTCCTCTTCCGTACCGGTAGGTTCAACAAAGTGAACGCCTGTCTTGTCGATCGTTGTAGGCATTGCCATCATAACGTTCTTGAAACCGAGCTTATCGTTGTTGACATAGCAGCCGGCAGGCAACGTGAATTTCTCGCCACCCATAGCGGCTTCGATCATCTTCACAGCGTTGTAAGCCGGGCTTTGGAATGAGCTACGGCCACGAAGCTTGATGATATTCGAACCACCCTGTACGGTGTGGTGTTTGATCTCTGCCCAACGTTCGTCAGAAAGACCCATTTCAGAAAGAGGTTTGCCGTCAACTTTTACCTGAGAAGCGAAGACTGCCATCTGTTCGCCGTGGCCACCATAAGTGTGAGCGCCGGTTACTTTGTCTTGCTGTACGCCGAACTCAAGAGCCAAAGCCTGCTGCAAACGAGTTGAATCAAGGGCAGCCAATGAAGTAAGCTGGTTAGGTTTCAAACCGGAATGGATCAATGCTGTCAAAGCTGTAACGTCGGCCGGGTTGAAGATAACGACCACGTGCTCAACTTCCGGGCAATATTTCTTGATATTGTCACCGAATTCAGCAGCGATCTGGCAGTTACCTTTCAACAAATCTTCACGGGTCATACCTTCTTTACGAGGAGCACCACCTGAAGAGATGATATATTTAGCGCCTGTGAAAGCCTCTTCTGGATTCACTGTGTAAGTAACGTTTACACCTGGGAATGCGCATTGTTGGATTTCATCGAATACACCATGTACGCCTGGCTCGTAGATATCGTAGAGACAGATGTTAGGAGTAAGACCGAGCATCAAAGCGCTCTGAACCATGTTGGAACCGATCATACCACCGGCACCAACGATCAAAAGCTTTTCATTTGTTACAAAATTCATAACGTTTCAGTATTTAGTTATTCTTAAAATGCGAAACAATGTCATGGGGGGATAGGCTCCATTTCCAGTTGTCTCAGTTTATTTTCCGGCAAATATACAAATTTTATTGGAACTCTTATCGTATATAACTATAATAAGTATTAAAGAATTTTCGGAATCGTTCCCAACGAAGCAGGACTTTCTCGAAGACCAAGATGCCGACCACCGCACAGCCGATGCCCAGCAATACGTCAATCAGATAGTGATGGGCCGAATAGACGGCGGTAAACCAAATGCCGACCAGGATGAAAGCAAACAATGCAATGAGGCAAGGGTGGCTTTTCCGTCGGATGGCATAGTAGAGTGGGATCACCATATAGGCCGAGTGAAGCGACGGAACGGCAGCAAAGACATTGGCATTGCGGCTGTACATCGACCCGAAAATATCCATTCCAATGAGGGCATCGAAGCGTCCCAAACCGGCCGTCTCGCCGGGGGTGTTCAGCACGGGCTCGAATCCGTGGAGCATTACATACCAAGGTGGGGCCGCCGGGTGGATATAGTAACCGGCAAAACCGATCAGGTTGACAAACAGAAACACCATCGCCAGCCGGAGATAGGTCTCACGTTCGCCTTTGAGGTAGAGCCAAACGCCAAACAAGATCGGGACGGGCACCCAACAGAGATAGAAGAGGCCCGAGAGGAAGTCGGTCACTTTCCAGTTGTGGATGGCAAAATATTCGTTGGGGGTGAGCAGCTGTCCTTCGGTTTGTATGCCGAACAGATGCTTTTCTGCCTCATATAAGCCCCGGACATCGATAGGATTTACCTCATAGTTGGGCACGATGCGCATCCAATCATACGAGATTCCAAAAATCATGAACGGGATCAGGGCAATAGCCAGCTTGCGGGTGTAGTCGCTTGCAAAGAAAAGCAGCAGAAAGAGCCCCATCAAGTAGAAATGCTCGGCTCGGATCCCGATAAAGATGCCCGTCAGCAAGAAAAACAACGCCACGCCTATGCAGACGGTAGCGGTCTCTTTGCGAGAAGGTAATGTCATCATTCCGTGCGGGTTAGTCTTTGTTCTCCATCGCCTTCATTACTTTGTAGCAGTGTCTGAGGCGACCAAACGCTGTGATGTTAGAGAAAATGGCCACGAAGAGCAACGGTACGGTCAATACCCAAATCGGATCGAACGACGAGTCGGGAACATAATGGGCATAGAGGCCGCAACACAAGGCGCCGAGGCTGGTCAGTACGACACGTTCCGGGCGCTGCATCAGTCCGACTTTGCACTCGATGTCGAGGCCCTCGGCACGGGCGCGCACATAGCTGACCATCAGCGATCCGACCAATGCGATGAATGCTACGATAGCCGCAAAGAAATATTGGCGGAGGGTCAGGTACGAACACAATCCGAAGAAGGTGATCAGTTCGCTGTAGCGGTCGAGCACGGAGTCGAACAGTGCACCGAATGTCGATTTCATATTGCCGATGCGGGCCACCTGTCCGTCCATCATGTCGAACAACCCGGCGAAAAGGATCAGCGCGCCGCCCCATCCCATATAGGAATAGTCGGAGGGTTCGCTATAAAATCCGCCATACACCAATATACCTGCTGCCACTATATTCAGCACCAATCCCGTGGTAGTCACCACGTTCGGGGTGATTCCTATCTTTATCATCCCATGAACCGCCGGAGCGATAATCTTGTAGATGGTTTGTTGCAACCAATCTCTTGTTGTTTTAAAACTCATATTGTTAATTTATTATTTATCCAATTAAACTTCTTCCGCCTCCAATTCCTTCTGCTTGTGTCGGATCGGGCGCCGGAACTTGCAGTCTTTGTAGACGAAGAGCCTGTGCATGTTGTAATTCCAAAACCACCCGACGAGCAACGAGACGACTGCCTTGCTCACCAGGAAGAGGTTGTCGAAGAAATGCGACAACGTCTCCTGCACCCATGGAAGGCTTTGAACGGACTCGGTCATCAGGTAGACGCCCCATGTATTGAGGGCGATACTTCCCATCCAGACGAGGATATACTTGATGACGACATATTTCTTTTTGCAGTCTTGTGCCTTGAATGTCCAGTAATAGTTGATGAAACAGTTCACGAAACCGCCGGCGACCGAGCCCATACTCGTGGCATATACATAATATATATGGAAAAGATTGGCCGAAAGGATGGTCACGAGAAAGTCTGCCACGCTCGAGATCTGCGAAGAGAACTGCGCACGGATGAACGTGAAAATCCCCTCCTTGTGAAAACCATGCCGGATTATGTGGGTCAACCTGCAACGCATCGTGCCACGATTAAGAGAATAAAACTGTAAACACCCGACAGGATGTCGTCCATCATGATCCCTACACCCCCCTCGAAGTTCTCCATCTTGCGGATGCCCAACGGCTTGAAGATGTCGAACAGACGGAACAAGACAAATGCTGCCGCCATATAATAGTAGCGATAGGCCGAGTCGGGCACTGCCAACAGCGGAATCCAAACCCCGACCATCTCGTCGATCACGACGCGCGACGGGTCTTTGCCCCAAATGCGTTCGACGGCCGTCGAAGAAATAATGCCCAATATCGTAAACACTACGACGCAAGCCAACGTTGCACCTACCAGCGATGTGTAGGAAAGACAGCGGGATGCGATATACCAAAGGATGGTAGCCAAGGCTGCTCCTGCCGTTCCCGGTGCAAAGGGGGAGAAGCCGCTCCCAAACCCGGAAGCAATCAGGATATGAAATTTAGAAACCCGTTCCATTTTTCTTCATTGTCTGATAAAAAAGCAGAGAGCCTCCGCGCCCCGTTCTTTACCGTTTTGTCCTTAATTATACGTTAATCATTTGTCACAATTGGATACAAAGATACATCGTTGCGATGAAAAAAACGTTACATCGGAGCCTAAAAAATGTTTCTTGCCACACTCTTTCTTTCTCTTTTGGTCAATATTGCAACAATATTGGTAAAAAAGAACAACGATGAGCCGACGATTTGTTGGCCCTCTGCCCGGTTTTGAAAAGTTTTCTCGGCATGAAACTCCAGTTTTCCCCCGAGTGAACTCGAGTTTTGTCCCGAATGAACTGCAGTTTTCTCCGCATAAGACTGCGGAAGGCTCGTGAGTCGTTTTCTTTTAATAGGGCATGATTCGGCAGCATGTATGCCGCTTTTGGGGCGGAGGATCATTTCGAAATGAGAAAAAGCCCTGTTTTCGATGCGTGGTGCTATTGGTTTTTCGTCGTTTATGCTTATTTTTGCATAATAAAAGAAAAAGGCTTTATCCAAAAATGAGAAAAATAATCTGTTTTGTCGTCTTCTGCCTGGCCTCTTGTACACTTTGGGGGCAGTCGGCCGGAAGCAAAGTTTGCCGTACAGGCGTCACCTACGAAATAAGTCAAAGCCCCAATTGGGGGTATGGAAAGCCGGTAGTCACAGGCATCACACCCTATTCGCCGGCCGAGAAATCGGGCTTGCATCTTTCGGATATCATTGAAGAGATCGACGGTATCCCGGTCAGTGAACTCTCGCCATCGGATATACAAATCATGATGAACCCTGCGGGAAAGAATACGATCTCGCTGGCTGTCCGCTCGGTGGCTTCGACGGCGTTGCGCGATGTGACGCTGACGAAAGAGTGCAAGTCGGCAGCGGCCATCTCCGAAGCGCAATTGGCCATGGCCTTCAATATGTACAGTTTGGAGACATCGTCCATCCGTCGTTTCGTCTGTCCGTTCAAGATTACGGCAACAAACGACGCGGTCGATTTTGCCCAATACCAATCTTTTGCCTTTGCTCCGGTAGATGAGAACAACCGCCGCCTGGAGACCAACATCAACAAGGCGATCGAGCAGGAGCTGACCGCCGAAGGGTTTGTGAAAGATGCAACGCAGCCCGATATGCTGATCCAGACCTTCTACTATTTCGACCACAATCCGAAATATGTGGGCCCGAGCATCAAGGTCAAGACTCCCGTCTACCGCTACAACAAGAACCAGCGGAAGATGGTGAAGGTGCCGTTCTTGGGGCTGAACGACTCCGAATCGGAGGCTCCTTATCTGCTGCAATTCGGCTTCCGCATCATTGATCAGAAGCTGATTCCCGGCCGTGTGTTGTGGGAATGTGAGGCAAACGAGCTGCTTGAAGAGGCATATCGTCTCGAAGACTACGCACAAATCCACGTGCCGCTCATGTGCATGCAGTTTCCGTACATGAAGTCTCGCCGCAATGCCGTCTACAGTGTGACGCAGTGCAGCTACAACTATACGGGTATCCATTACAACATGGACAATCTGAGTGCGGTGGTATCGGTCGACAGGAACTCACCCGCTTACGAGGCGGGCATACGGGCGAAGTCCGTGATCGAAGGGATCGAGGGGCAAAGTACCGACTATAGCATCGACGAGTTCACGGCTGCCTATCGCCAGTTCATCACCAACACGATGAAATACCGCGACCCGTCGACGAAATTTACCGACGAGAACGGATTCTCGCGTTGTATGTATTGGAAAACGTTCAACTATACGGATGTAAGCAAGGCCATCAAGAATCCAAACAACTTGACCACGTTCGCTTACCTCTACTATTTTACGCCGTATATCAACCCGACGAGTGACAACACGATCACGTTTTATGTCAAACAAGGGAGCGACCGCAAGAAAATAGTGTTGCGGCCTACGATACGGACAAGTACCATTATTGAAATAAAGTAAGCAAAAAAAGAGTGATATATCCTTCTAACTTTGAACAAAAAACAGGCTTCGACCGCGTTCGTCGGCTGGTGGAAAACCGATGCCTCAGCCCATTGGGCAAGGAACGGGTGGCGGAGATGGATTTCAGTGCCGACTACCGGCAAGTGACAACCCGCCTGGAGCAGGTCGGCGAGTTCGTGCGGATCTTGCAGGGAGACGAAGAGTTCCCGACCAGTTACTTCTTCGATGTGCGCCATTCGTTGAAGCGTATCCGCCCGGAAGGGACGTGGCTCGACGAAAAAGAGCTGTTCGATCTGAAACGTTCGCTGCAGACCATTCAAGATATTTTGCGTTTCTTCCACCCGAAAATGGAGGAGGGGGAGACGCTTCCTTACCCGTATTTGGCCGAATTGGCGGGCGATATCATGGCATTCCCCCAACTGATCGGGCGGATTGATGCCATCTTGGATAAATTCGGCAAGGTGAAAGACTCGGCCTCTCCCGAACTGCAGACGATCCGCCGGGAGATGACCATCACGATGAGCAACATCTCGCGCAGCTTGCAGGCCATCTTGCGGTCGGCTCAAAGCGAGGGCGTTGTCGAAAAGGACGTGGCTCCGACGATGCGCGACGGCCGGTTGATGATCCCCGTTGCCCCCGCTTTCAAACGAAAGATCAAGGGTATCGTCCACGACGAGTCGGCCACCGGCAAGACGGTCTTCATCGAGCCGGAGGTAGTGGTCGAGGCCAATAACCGTATCCGCGAGCTCGAAGGCGAGGAGAAGCGCGAGATCGTGCGAATCCTTACGGCCTTTACCGACGAGCTTCGCCCACACACGGCCGAGATTCTGCAGTCGTACGACTTTTTGGCCGAGATCGATTTCATACGGGCCAAGGCGCTCTTTGCCGAGGAGATAGGAGCCATCCGTCCGCGGGTCGAGGATTGCCAACAATTGGACTGGGCGCATGCCGTCCATCCGCTGCTCTTCCTCTCGTTGAAGAGGCAGCAGAAGAGTGTCGTGCCGCTCGATATTTTGCTGACCGGCGAGAAGCGTATGCTGATCATCTCCGGACCGAATGCCGGCGGTAAGTCGGTTTGTCTGAAGACGGTCGGCTTGTTGCAATACATGATGCAGTGCGGATTGCTGGTTCCGATGCATGAAAGTTCAAGGATGGGCCTGTTCTCCAACCTTTTCATCGATATCGGCGACGAGCAAAGCATTGAGAATGATTTGAGTACCTACTCTTCCCACCTGACACACATGAAGCATTTCGTGAAGCATTGCGACGAGCGTACCATCATTCTGATCGACGAGTTCGGTAGCGGTACGGAACCTCAGATCGGAGGGGCCATCGCCGAGGCCTTGCTGGCTCGTTTCAATCAGCACAAGAGCTTCGGGGTGATCACTACACACTATCAGAACTTGAAACATTTCGCCGAGGATACGCCCGGCGTTGTCAACGGGGCTATGCTGTACGACCGCCATCTGATGCAGCCCCTGTTCAAGCTCTCTATCGGTAACCCCGGCAGCTCTTTTGCCATAGAGATCGCACGAAAGATCGGACTCCCTGAGGATGTCATTGCCGAAGCTTCCGAAAAAGTGGGGCAGGACTATATCAATATGGACAAATACCTGCAGGACATTGTCCGCGACAAGCGCTACTGGGAGAGCAAACGTCAGAACATCCGTCAGCGGGAGAAGCGACTCGAGGAGGTAATCGCCAAATATGAGAAGGATCTGACCGAGGTCGACTCGCAACGGAAAGAGATCATGCGCGAAGCCAAAGGCGAGGCTACCCGCATCTTGTCGGAAGCAAATGCCAAGATCGAGAATACCATCCGCGAAATCAAGGAGGCGCAAGCCGAGAAAGAACGGACCAAGCAAGCACGCCTCTCGTTGCAATCCTTCCGCGAGAAGGTGGACGACTCGAAAGAGGAACATGATCTGATCGCCCAAAAGATGGCCAAACTCAAAGAGAGGGCCGAGCGAAAGAAGCAAAAGCAGAGGACAACCGTCCGGCTGCAGTTCGATAACGAGGTGATTGCCGTGGGCGATGCCGTCCGTCTGAAGGGACAATCGTCGGCAGGTACCGTGATGGAGTTGCACGACAACCAGGCGGTGGTGGCTTTCGGTATGATCAAAAGCGTCGTGAAGCTCGACCGTTTGGAGAAAGTGAGCAAGAACCAGATCAAGAAAGAGATGCAGAAAAGCACCTTTATCAGCGAACAGACGAGCGACCAAATGCACGAGAAACGGCTCCACTTCAAGCAGGAGATCGATGTTCGCGGCATGCGGGGCGACGAAGCCTTGCAGACGGTCACCTATTTCATCGACGATGCCATCCAGGTGGGTGCGCGCCGGGTGCGGATCTTGCACGGAACGGGTACCGGCATCTTGCGGCAATTGATCCGAGAATACTTGCGGACGGTGCCGGGCGTGAGCAGTTTCCGCGACGAACATGTCCAATTCGGAGGGGCCGGCATCACGGTGGTCGAACTGGAATAAAGGCAAACAGAAGTATCATATAATACATAGAAGAAAAATGTCGACATATTGGATAATGGGCATCACGGCATTGGTTTCCTACCTCTGCTTCAAGGATCCGGCGAAGGCCATGCGGCTCTCGTTGAATCCCTATCGGGTTATACACCGCAAAGAGTGGTATCGGGTGTTGACGCACGGCTTCGTCCACGCCGACATGACCCATTTGCTGGTGAATATGTTCACGTTTTGGTCGTTCGGCACCTACATAGAAACCACCCTCGATTACTATCATAGGGGGAAAATTTACTTTTTTCTTCTCTATTTCGGGGCCATGGTGGCATCGTCCATCTACGATTTGGTGAAGCAGAAAGAGAATCCCTATTACGCCTCCATCGGTGCCTCGGGAGCCGTTTCGGCCATTCTGTTTGCCTACATCTTCTACGATCCGTGGGGAAAGATTTATCTTTTTGCCATCTTGCCGATACCGGGTGTGTTGTTTGGCGTGTTGTATCTCTTCTATTGTCAGGCCATGGCGCGACAAGCATCGGACCATATCAACCATAACGCCCACTTCTGGGGGGCCGTTTATGGCTTCCTTTTCCCGATACTATTGGACCCCTCTATGATTTATGGATTCTTTAATGCGCTGACAAGGTCATGAACAAGAAGATTCTGCAACTGGCTCTTCCTTCGATTGTCTCGAACATCACCGTCCCGCTCCTCGGTTTGGTCGATGTGGCTATCGTAGGCCACCTGGGTTCGCCGGCTTATATCGGGGCAATTGCCATCGGCAGTATGATCTTCAGTATGATCTATTGGATATTTGTTTTCCTCCGCATGGGAACAAGCGGCCTGACGGCCCAGGCTTATGGTAGGAGAGACCTGGCGGAATCGGCCCAGGTCTTTGTCCGTTCGGTAGGAGTGGCCCTCTCGATAGGCTTGGTGCTGATCGCCTTCCAGTCGTTGATCTTGCGCGGTGCTTTCCACTTTGTCCACACGACAGCCGAGATCCAACAGTTGGCCACGCGTTATTTCCGAATATGCGTGTGGGGCGCTCCGGCCATGTTGGGGCTATATGGTTTTGCCGGGTGGTTTGTGGGAATGCAAAATTCGCGCTTCCCGATGTATATTGCCATCGTGCAGAATGTGGTAAATATCGTGGCAAGTCTCTGCTTTGTCTTTCTGTTGAAGATGAATGTCGAGGGCGTTGCCTTAGGAACACTGATCGCACAGTATGCCGGCTGCCTGTTGGCTTTTGCCCTTTGGCTGGTCTATTACGGCCGCTTCCGCAGCAAAATCAGGTGGCGTGAGGTGGTTCGCTGCGATGCCCTGCTCGTTTTCTTCCGGCTCAACCGAGATATTTTCCTCCGGACGCTCTGTCTGGTGGCCGTTACTACCTATTTTACGGCACAAGGCGCCGGCCGTGGCGAGATTGTGTTGGCTGTAAACACATTGCTGATGCAGCTCTTTACGCTCTTCTCCTATGTGATGGACGGCTTTGCCTATGCGGCAGAAGCCCTGACGGGGCGCTATGTCGGGGCCGACAATCCTCATGAATTGCGGCGGATGATCCGGGCATTGTTCGGATGGGGCCTGGCGCTTGCCCTGCTGTTCACGTTGGTCTACTGCATCGGTGGCATTCCTTTCTTGGGATTGTTGACCAGCGAGCAGTCGGTGCTCGAGGCAGCCGGGGCGTATGCCTTTTGGACATGGCTCATTCCCTTGGCCGGCATGGCAGCTTTCCTTTGGGATGGCGTCTATATTGGGGCTACAGCTTCGCGCTATATGCTCTATTCCATGTTCTTGGCTACCGTCACTTTCTTCGTGGTGTACGTCGGATTGCACACTTGGTTGGGTAACCACGCTCTGTGGCTTGCTTTCATCTTTTACCTCTTTGTCCGTGGTTTGGTACAAACCTGTTTGGCTCCCCGAATTTTCATGCCGAACAAATGAAAAAAAGCTCGGCATGATTTTCCAAAAAGTTCCCGATGATTTTTGAAAAAGCTCGGCATGAATTTTTTAGAAAACCGATACCTTTTTGCGTGGAAATATTGCATGAATATATGCATCCGTTTCCTGTTTTGTTGTAAATGTTCATATTTTTGTTATATCTTTGCATACAACATAGAAGATATTTGTCAAAGTATGGCTGAAATAAATTTGAAAGGATTGGGAGTGGCTCTGGTTACTCCGTTTAAAGAAGATGAAAGCGTCGACTATGAAGCGCTGGGAAGATTGGTCGATTATTTGTTGCAAAACGGAACAGACTATCTGGTGGTTCTGGGAACTACTGCCGAGACTCCGACATTGACAGAAGAAGAAAAACAGAAAATCTTGGAACTGGTCATTGCCAAGGTCCGTCGTCGCATTCCTATCGTATTGGGTGTGGGGGGCAACTGTACACGCAGTGTCGTCGAAAAGCTCAAGAACGACAATCTGGAAGGTATCGATGCTATCTTGTCCGTCGTTCCTTATTATAATAAACCTTCGCAAGAGGGAATCTACCAACACTACAAGGCCATTGCCGAAGCAACTCGCTTGCCGATCATTCTTTATAATGTACCGGGCAGAACGGGCGTGAACATGACGGCGGAAACAACCCTGCGTATCGCACGCGAGTTCAAGAACGTGGTGGCCGTCAAGGAGGCTTCTGGCAATATCACCCAAATGGACGACATCATCAAGAACAAGCCGGCCGGCTTCAACGTGATCTCCGGCGACGATGGTATCACCTTCCCGCTGATAACCCTCGGGGCGATTGGCGTGATCTCCGTCATCGGCAACGCCTTCCCCCGCGAATTTGGAAAGATGGTGCGTTTGGCTTTGGCGGGCGACTACGACAGCGCGCGCACGATCCATCACCGTTTCACCGAATTGTTCAACCTGCTGTTTGTCGACGGCAACCCGGCGGGAGTCAAAAGTATGCTGAGCATGATGGGATTTATGGAAAATAAATTGCGTCTGCCGTTGGTTCCTACGCGAATCGTTACCTACGAGAAAATTCGCGACGTTCTTAGATCGTTGAGAATCAAATGCTAAGAAACGGACGGGAGAAATATTGAAAATCGAAACGAATTTATTGATTGAAAAAGTTTGCAGGTAAGAAAAATTTGACTACCTTTGCAATCGCAAACGAAGAAATAACGGCTCGTTAGCTCAACTGAATAGAGCATCTGACTACGGATCAGAAGGTTATAGGTTTGAATCCTATACGAGTCACTTCTTTCAAACAGTGTGCATGTTTCAATGAAAAACGGCTCGTTAGCTCAACTGAATAGAGCATCTGACTACGGATCAGAAGGTTATAGGTTTGAATCCTATACGAGTCACTTCTTTCAAACAGTGTGCATGTTTCAATGAAAAACGGCTCGTTAGCTCAACTGAATAGAGCATCTGACTACGGATCAGAAGGTTATAGGTTTGAATCCTATACGAGTCAC
>CAVJQR010000047.1:0-15739 GCA_963651605.1 Agathobaculum sp. | reverse complement strand
CTCTCTCGATTGCGGGTGCAAAGGTAGACCTTTTTTACTCTCCCTCCAAATGTTTTCCAAACTTTTTTGCAATTATTTTTTGCAGATCTACCCGAAAGGAGGCCATACCGGCTAACTATCAATTGGTTATATTCGAAAAATATTTTCGAACTTTTTCGGATATAATTCTACATATAAAAAATAGCTCGTTGATTTCACTGAAAAAAACAACGAGCTACTTAATAAAAGTCTCGAAGACTATTGAGAAAACAGATTATACTTTCTCAACAAGCTTAAGTTCTCTTTTTCATTAATTCAAAATAACGCCACTATTATCCGTAGGATTTTGTGTCAAAGTACTTCCACTCGGATAAGAGTTGATGGCCGTCTGCGGAATATAGAATGTCACTCTATACTCTGTTGCCGGTATATCCTCCATGGCTTGATGCGGACCCGGGTAGCGACGGGTCAACGTTTCGCCATTTCTAAACACATCGAAACTGCGTTCTGCTTGATATGCCAATTCCAATTGACGTTCTTTGTCGATTCTTTCTTGTGCATTGATAGCATCCAAAGATGAATAGCCGGCCCCCGGAATAGAACGTTCACGAATAATGTTCAAGTCACTCAATGCTTCAGAATAACGTCCCATTTTAGCATATGCCTCAGCACGATTCAAATAGATTTCTCCCAAACGAGAGATCAGAGGAGAATACAAATGAGAATCCTCTCCCTCGCGAGAACATTTCACAATATAAAATTCAGGGTAAACTCGGTTCAAACTCATACGGTAATCGATAACACCTGTATAAGTTTCACCGTCAGAATAGCGAATAGAATATATTTGCTGGTCATCATCCACCGGAGTCATGGCATAGGTTGATTCCACGCCATCCACTGTTTCCGAGCAACTATACGAATTTCCGTTCTTAGTCAATGTCGCTTGTACATAATTAAAATTCGTATGTTTACCACTGGCATCATACACTTTTTTGATAAATCGAAAGACCTCCGTGTAGTTTCCGTTATCATCTGTTACATATTGTGGCTCGATGAAGTTGGCACGAGCGTCTACTATCTTCTTGCGATCTGGACGCCAATCGTTCCGACCCGTTTCATTCAGCAAATCGATATATTTGGCACTGGCGAACATTTCGCCCCAACCAATACCTCCGATATTGGCATACATACCACCTATACCATAATAATGGTCATAACCTGAAAACTCAGAAGCGACCCGTTTGATAACGAAAATCGACTCTCGATTAGATTCCGGCACATATGTATTATAGTTCATGAACTCTTCACGCGGCAACAAGCTATAGCTACCCGAATTGATCACAGCCGATGCATAGTAAGCCGCCGAATCAGCATATTGTCTGTTAGGATTTGCATAGGTACCACTCATATAGAGATAGACACGAGACAACATCGCCTGGGCAGCTTCCTTCGAAGCATAGGCCGGACCATTGTCAATTGTCATCAAACTTTCCGCCTTCCGCAAATCGTTAACGGCTTGCGCATAACATTTTGCTACCGTCGAACGATCCGGCAATTGCAAATTATCCAAATCATCGGGTGTACCATTGACAATAGGAACTCCCAAATTTTTTTCCGGGGCCTGATAGTAAGGACGGCCAAAGGCACGCGTCAGATAAAAGTACATCATGCCACGAATATAGTAGCATTCGCCCAATTTATTGTCGATCTCTGATCCTTGTCCTTCCTTAATCATCTTGATGATGTTGGAAGCCTGAGCCACTGCCTTGTATCCATAATCCCAAAAGTTTTGCAAACGATAGTTGTTGGGAGTTCGTGAATAAGAGATAAATTGGAAAAAGGCATCCGTTGAAGATCCGCGAATCATCATATTATCGCCTGCATACTCGCCCAAGCGATGCATTGGATCAGACCAAGTTTTCAATTGGGCATATGCTCCGCGCACCAAACTCTCCAAGTTTGCATCTGGATCCGATGTAATTTCTTCTGCCGCCATACTTCCGTTGGGCAACCGTTCTATATCGCAAGCAGTCAACAAGAGCCCCGCTCCTGCGGTAGCCAACAAGAATTTCTTTATATTATTTTTCATATTGTGCTTTGTTTAGAATGTTAAATTTATACCGAACATGAACTTTCGCGTAGACGGATAGATAGAAGGACCGGCTGTTCCTACTACCGATCCACTGCTTGCTGGCAGTTCAGGATCAACTCCTGAATACCCTGTGATCGTAAACAAGTTTTCACCCGTGAAGAATATGCGCATATTATGGATATAATACTGCGGGAGGCTGAGGTTATAGCCGATGGTCAACGAGCGCAGTTTCAAGAAGTCATTATCTTCAAAATAACGCGTAGAAGCTTGATTGGACTTAGAAGAGTTGTTGTACGAAGCCACCGGGTGGGTAGCAACATCACCTGGTTTTGCCCAACGAGTCCAGCCTTTTTTCAGCTTCATCTGGTTACGATCGGTATACGTACCATCCGAATCATACTCCAATCGAGAATAATTGTAGATCTTCCCCCCGATTGAATAGCCAAATACGGCACTCAAGTCAATATCTTTCCATCTCAATGAGGTATTGAATCCACCAAACAGTTTCGGCGTTGAAGGCGGACAGATTACTTGATCCGCTTCAGAATAGTTTTCAGTAATGACGCGGCTGCCATTTTCGGCCGTCTTATACCACTGTGGAGCACCCGTTTCCGTATTGACTCCCGCCCATTCTCTCATATAGAAAGCATCGCTACTGTAACCGACCTTCAATATATTGTCTGCGCCACCGACTGCAACAGAATTGGACTTGATGATTTCCAGATCAGGATCATCTCCATAAAGCTTCTCGACCACGTTCTTGTTGTGACCAAGATTAGCCTCTAAGCTCCATGTCCAATCTTTTGTACGGATGATATCGCCACCGATTGTCAATTCGATACCCTTATTGCTGATTTCACCAACGTTTTGCCAACGGCTTGTTACACCCGTCAAGCCGGAAACGGGAGTACGATACAATACGTTGTCCGTATATTTATTGTAATAGTCAAATACGAAACGCAGACGATTGTCGAAGAAGTTTGCATCTACCCCGATGCCAAACGTTGCTGTCTGTTCCCATGTCAACGATGGATTTTCCACTTGGCTGATCAAAGCAGCGGGGACACCATCATAGTTGGCTGAAATGGAATAGAGGGCATACTGCGGATAATATTCATCAGGGCGGTTACCCATGATACCATATGATGCACGCAGTTTCAGCACATCCACCCAATCGGCCTTGAACCAGCTCTCACGATTGATATTCCAACCGGCACTGATAGAGTAAAAATTACCATAACGGGCATCTTTACCAAAGTTAGAAGCGCCATCACGACGGAGAGAAAGCTCTGCCATATAGCGACCGTCGTATGAATAATTACCACGGAAAAGATAAGACTGAACGGCAGATTCTGTCACGCTTCCGCCTACGGCTTCAGGAAGTGCGGCGACATCCAATACTTCAAATCCAGAAGCGAACCCAGTACCTACTGCCGTTGTCGTTTTAGCTTGGTAGTCCTTGAACTCGTATGCCAATATGGCATCTACAGAATGTTTGCCAAAAGATTTGCTGAAATTGAGCAACTGGTTCGTATAACGACGGGTTGTATTGCTTTGATATTCTGTTATACGGCCGTTTACACCCGACGAACCATCACTCTTCGGGTCACCATATGAATGATAATAGTAATTGGTATACTTAAAGTTATTGACCGAGCGGAATGTCAACCAGTCCGTAATCTTTATATCAAAGTCCAAATTACCAAAAAACTCGTACGTTTTATAATCTGTATGATCGCCATTGGACAAGGCATTCAAATAGTTGGTTTGCTGACTATTGACCCATCCTTGATAACGGTCGGGCACCAGATTGCCACTTTCGTCGTATGGGCTATCCCAAGGCAGCATAGAATACATGGCTGTAACCGAGTATTGTGCATCCTCGACCGTTCGCATAGCACCGGAGATAGAGGGTTTAACCGTCAACCATTTGAATGGTTTATAATTAGAACGATAGCGGAATGTATAACGTGAGTAGTCATATCCCTTTACCGCACCCTCTTCGTCATAGTAACCAATGGAGAAATAGTTGGTCAACTGGTCGGAACCGCCGGAAAGCGACACATTGTAATCTTGTGTAAAGCCCGACTGAGTGGCCAAATCCCACCAGTCAAAATTAGAATTGCGCAAGTCTGAATTCCAACGAGGGAAAGCAACCATCTCCTGATTGTTGAACGATGCATAATAATCATACAACTCCGATCCGCTCATCATCTCCAGATTTCCGTTGTTCAAGCGACTGATACCCAGCTTGGCTGAAGCATTGATTTGCATTTTGCCGCTTTTGGCCGATTTGGTCGTCACCAATATCACACCATTGGCTCCTTCCGATCCGTAAATGGCTGTAGAGGCGGCATCTTTCAAGATGGTCATGGATTCGATGTCTGCCGGGTTCAATAGGCCGGCACTCGTACCAACGATTACGCCATCGACTACCCATAGCGGCGAAGTCGAACCGCTCAATGTGGCTTTACCACGTACGACAACTGCTCCACTGGCACCCGGCTGGCCAGAACCCGGTGCTACATATACACCGGAGACCTTGCCATTCAGCATGTTTTCTACCGAGGGGGTCGTGATATTGGTCAGTTTCTCATCTTTCAAAGTCTGCAGGGCTCCTGTCAAACTTTCTTTCTTTTGAACACCATAACCCACTACCACAACTTCGTCCAACGATTGAGAATCTTCCGACAGAGTCACTTGCAGAGAAGGTTGGCCCGCATATCGGACCTCTTGTGTTTCATAGCCGATATAGGAAATCTGGATGATATCTCCGGTTTTCAATCCGGACAACTCAAATTTACCATCAAGATCTGTAACCGTACCGTTGGTCGTCCCTTTTATTATTACAGACGCTCCAACAACCGGACCGGTTGCATCTTTTACTGTACCCTTTATCCCTTTTTGTTGCTGGGAAACATCAACTACAGCTATTGTTGCTATGTCCGAAGCATAGAGTGCTCCCGATGAGCACAAAGCAGAGAGAAGCAACAAATAGCCGACAGGCATTGTTCTTTTTAACATACTCATTTTTTGTTTAGGTTCGTACTGTGGTCATTTTTATTAGGCATTGTGTTTTTCCTTTAAGTATATACTTTCTAAATGACATTGCCAATATATAACAATTCTCTTCCTGAAAAAAGGATTTAATACTAATTAACCAAAACAAGTGCAAACATCTTTACATCTGATCGTAAAAGAGAAGAGCAATATTTGACTTTTTGCTGAATCTTTTCTCGGCATCACCCGTATTTTAAAATAGTTTCTGCCGAGAGAACTGCAGTTCACTCGGGAGAAAACTCAAGTTTGATGCCGAGAAACTTTTTTAAAACTTAAGAGGTTCTTTCCAAAAGTATCTCACCACGGCCACAGATAGAGCCCCCTTTCTTTTACTCTTACCTATATATATAATGTAAGCGACCTTCTCCCCTTTGGAACAGGCTTGGATTTTTATATCACAGAATGCTCCTTTCTGCTATTGGTTTCCACAAGAATTCAATATATATTTGCAGAGAAAGAAAGAGTATACTCACTATTAACCTTTTATATCATGAGAAAGTACGCAGCATTTTTGATTCTACTATTACTCAGTTGCCACGTAGCAATTGGGGCAGACAACGAGCGAAAAACAATCCGAATATCGACAGACGAAACGGATTTGATCTATGGGACCGCCCCCAACGGCCGATTATATCAGATGTATTTGGGCGACAAGCTGAAAAACGACGCGGACCTCAAGCTCCTCTCCCCCTTCTTCAAAATGGGATCGGACGGCAGTGCCGGCTTGCGCGGTGGCGAAATCTACCTGACTTCCGGGGCCGAAGACTTTTTCGAGCCGGCATTGATGGTCACACATGCCGATGGAAACATGAGTACGATCCTGACCTATGTATCATCCGAGCAGAAGGTTGTCGACAACAATGCCACAGAAACGACCATTACCCTAAAAGACGAACAATACCCTCTGGAAGTCGTTTTGCATTTCACGGCATTCAAAAAGGAAAATGTCATCACCACATGGACAGAAATACGTCATCAGGAGAAAAAACCGATTGTATTGGGACGCTATGCTTCGTCTATTATCTATTTCGAAAGTCCATCCTATTATCTGACAGAGTTCAATGGCGACTGGGCAAAGGAGATGAATATGACGACCCAACAACTTTCCTATGGCAAAAAAATACTGGATACCAAGTTGGGAACCAGGGCAGCGATGCATATGTACCCCTTCTTTGCACTGGGCATGAACCAACCCGCCGAGGAGCATGAAGGGGAAGTCGTGTTGGGAACTATTGCATGGACAGGAAACTATCGCTTTACTTTCGAAGTAGACAACATCGGAAACTTGCGCGTCATCTCCGGCATCAATCCTTATGCATCGAACTATGAGCTGCAACCCGGGAAGAATTTCAAAACGCCTGAGTTCATCTTTACCCGAAGCACCTCAGGAAAAGACCAAGCCAGCCGCAACTTGCATGCGTGGGCTCGCAATTATCAATTGAAAGACGGCAAAGGCAGCCGTATGACCTTGCTCAACAACTGGGAAAACACGGGCGTCAACTTCGACGAAAGCGTGCTGAGTTCGTTGATGGGCGAGGCAAAAAATTTGGGCGTAGACATGTTCTTGCTGGACGACGGTTGGTTTGGCAACAAACATCCACGCAATAACGACAAAGCAGGATTGGGAGATTGGCAAGCGATGAAGAGCAAACTGCCGAACGGACTCCCCTTCTTGGTAAAAGAAGCAGAAAAGGCCGGTGTCAAATTTGGATTATGGATCGAGCCCGAAATGGTGAACCCACAGAGTGAATTGGCCGAGAAACACCCGGATTGGATCATCAAATTGCCGAACCGCACGACTTACTATTATCGGAATCAGTTGGTATTGGATTTGGCCAACCCCAAAGTGCAGGATTTTGTATTCGAGGTGGTGGATGGAATCTTGACAGAGAATCCGGGCATTGCCTTCTTCAAATGGGATTGCAACAGCCCGATCACGAATATCTATTCGCCATATCTGAAAGAGAAACAAGAACAACTCTACGTCGATTATGTGAACGGTTTCTATAATGTATTGGACCGCCTCAATGCCAAATATCCGAACCTGGAGATGATGCTCTGCTCGGGCGGAGGCGCACGTTGCGATTATGGTGCCCTGAAATACTTCTCGGAATTTTGGGCCAGCGATGATACCGACCCGATTGAACGCCTCTATATACAGTGGGGCTTCTCACAGTATTTCCCCATGAAGGCCATCTGTGCGCATGTAACCAACTGGAATCGTAACACTTCCGTCAAGTTTCGGTTGGATGTAGCCATGATGTGCAAATTAGGGTTCGACATCGGGTTGAAAGATATGGCCGAAAATGATCTGAAATTCTGTCAAGAGGCCGTCAAGAACTACAACCGCCTGAAATCGGTTATTCTCGATGGCGATTTCTATCGGCTGGTATCTCCTTACGAAGGAGAGCACATGGCTGTCATGACTGTAGGAACAGACCATTCGAAAGCGGTAGTATATACATATAATATACATCCGCGTGTGGCAGAAAATCTATACCCCATCCGTCTGCAAGGACTCGACCCCAACAAGATGTATAAGGTAGAAGAGATCAACCTCATGCCGGGAGAGAAATCCCGTTTCCGCGAAAACGGCAAAGTCTTTTCGGGCGATTATCTGATGAAGGTGGGACTGCGCGCTTTCACAACGCAACACACCCACAGCCGAGTATTCGAATTGACGGCACAATAAAGCATAAAAAGGGAAAGGTAGCCGTCATTGATTGGGCGGCACCAATTCCTTTTTCAGATCCATAACGAGGCATAAAAACATAACAAACATATCTATTTTAAGCGGTTATGCTTGTAACAGATTTGTAACAACTGTGTCATTTTACCGAAATAAGAATAAACGTATTTTGCAAGTGAAATCATATAGCTTGACAAAATATGGAAACATTCTACTTGTTTTTGGTAATCTTTCTCGCAATACTGGCCGTCATCGACTTGTCAGTTGGAGTCAGTAACGACGCGGTGAACTTTCTAAATGCTTCAATCGGTTCGAAGGCCGCCTCTTTTCGTGTGATCATGATCGTAGCCGCAGCCGGAATATTAATCGGAGCCTCCCTTTCAAATGGAATGATGGATATCGCCCGGCATGGCATCTACCAACCACAATATTTCTACTTTTCGGAGATAATGTGTATCTTGGTGGCCGTGATGTTGACAGATGTCGTTGTGTTGGACGTATTCAACTCATTGGGTATGCCGACATCCACGACCGTCTCCTTGGTATTTGAACTGTTGGGAGGAACCGTAGCCTACTCATTGGTGAAAATCATCAACGACTCTGAAAGCTTTTTGGAAATAGGCCATTTGATGAATACGGACAAAGCCCTGACCGTGATATTGGCGATTTTCGTATCCGTAGCCATAGCATTTTTCTTCGGGACACTTGTTCAATACATCACACGTTTGATATTCACGTTCAACTATAAGCGGACTGCCAAGTATTTTATTGGGCTGTTTGGCGGATTAGCTGCGACGTCTATCGTCTATTTCATGTTGATCAAAGGATTGAAATCAAGTCCTATATTCGCCGGACCCGTAGCAGACTACATTCTGACAAACACCGGAACTGTCGTATTTTATTGCTTCATTGGTTTCACCATTCTGATGCAAATCCTTTACTGGTTGCATATAAATGTATTCAAAGTGATCGTGTTGATGGGAACTTTCGCCTTGGCTCTGGCATTTGCCGGCAATGACTTGGTTAACTTCATCGGAGTTCCTTTGGTAGGCTATTCGGCTTATACAGATTTTATTGCGCAGCACGGTACCGTCACAGCAGATTCTTTCTTGATGACATCCTTGCAAGGATCAGCCAAAACACCGTGGTATTTCTTGGTTGCTGCGGGAGTCATCATGGTGATTGCGTTGTTTACATCGAAAAAAGCTCACAATGTGGTAAAGACATCGGTGGATCTGGCCCGACAATCTGACGGCGAAGAAAACTTTGGAACATCGCAAGTAGCACGTGTCCTGGTTCGTGTTTGCAGAAACGGAGCCAAGACAATTACCCACATCGTTCCGGAGCCCATCAAAGAATGGGTGGAAAAACGATTTGACAATAGCGAGATGATCATAGAAGACAATGCAGCATTCGACTTGGTGCGTGCTTCAGTAAATGTCGTTCTCTCAGGATTGCTGATCGCATTGGGTACCTCTCTGAAGTTACCACTCTCCACTACTTATGTAGCATTTATGGTAGCCATGGGTAGTTCGTTGGCCGACCGCGCATGGGGACGTGAGACTGCCGTCTATCGAATTACCGGAGTGTTGTCCGTCATCGGTGGATGGTTTATCACAGCAGGAGCAGCATTTACAATCTGCTTCATTGTGACATTGATTATCTACGCAGGAGGTATTCCTGCAATTGTAGCCATGATCATTTTGGCTTCTTTCTCTCTGATCCGCAGCCAGTTCCTTTACAAACGAAAAATGCGCAAGGAAGCTTTGAAAGAAGAGGTTAACAATACCGTCGGTCAATTGCGCAAGTCCAAGAATCCGATCGAAGCCCTGAACTTATTCCGTCAGCATAGCCGCGAAGAATTGAAAGACAACTTACAGTTTGCAGCTTCAACACTGAAAGCAACAATCGATGGATTTGAGACAGAGAACCTCAAGGAACTCCGCAAAGTAATCAATGATATTGAAGAAATGAAAGTCCACATGAAACAAGTAAAGCGCGTAGGAACACTGGGAGTTACACAATTGGACCGCGCGATCGCCATCGAAAAAGGACTTTACTACTATCAAGGGAACGATTTTGCCAGCGAAATTGTATTCAGTATCCTTCGTTTGGTGGAGCCTTGCAAGCTACATATCGACAATAACTTCAAGCCTTTGGACGATATTCAAAAGAAAGATTATGGCGTTGTGGAGATGCAGACTATAGCCTACCTGAACAATTGCTCAGAAATGATTGAGAAAAATGATTATTCAAACATGTTTTCTCTGGTGGATGAAGCAAATTCGATCCGCGACGAGTTGACCCAGCTGAAAAAGGAGGAGTTGAAACGTGTACAAGGTCAGTCCGGCAGCACAAAAATCAGCATGATCTATCTGAATATTCTCCAAGAAACGACCAACGTCGTTGCATTTAGCTGTAACTTATTGAAAGTAAGCAAAAAATTTCAAGTAGAGTAGACACAATAACATAGGGAGAGACCAAAGAGAGGGGTTCGACATTTTTGTTGAACTTCTCTCTTGTTTTTTATCAGGTATTCGGCAGTTTCAAAAAGTTTTCTCGGCATAAAACTCCAGTTTGTTCGGCATGAAACTGCAGTTTTCCCCCGAGTGAACTGTAGTTTTCTCGGGAGAAACTTTTTCAAAGCACCCGAATAAACGCCACACCATACGCATCATTTTCTTCATATAGTGCCATCCAAGTGTCAAATAATTGGACAGCAGTGTCTAATTATTTGACATACCCATAATGCACACAATGCGCAATTAATTCTATAACAGTCAATTAAAAACATGGCACACTATTTGAATTAGAAGAAACAGAATATCGTATAAAAACAAGAAAAAGAGTAAACATTATGATCAAGATCGAGAATTTAAGCAAATTTTTCCGAACTGAAGAGGTGGAAACAATTGCATTAAACAAAGTAAACTTAGAGGTCCAAGACAAAGAATTCGTGGCTATCATGGGCCCTTCCGGATGTGGAAAATCAACTTTGCTGAATATATTGGGATTGCTGGACAATCCTTCTGAAGGGAACTACTACTTGAGTAATCAAGAAGTAGGACACTTGAAAGAAAAAGAACGTACACAAGTACGTAAAGGAAACATCGGGTTCGTATTCCAAAGTTTCAATTTAATTGATGAACTAAACGTATTCGAAAACGTTGAATTACCACTTACATACCTGAAGATCAAAGCTGAAGAGCGAAAAAAGCGGGTGACTGAAATTTTGCAACGGATGAATATCAGCCACCGTGCACAACATTTCCCCCAACAGTTGTCGGGCGGTCAACAACAACGCGTAGCCATTGCCCGCGCCCTCGTATCCAATCCGAAAATCATACTGGCAGATGAGCCAACCGGCAACTTGGATTCGAAAAACGGTGCAGAGGTCATGCAACTTTTAACGGAACTGAACGAAGGCGGTACCACGATTGTCATGGTAACCCACTCACAACGTGATGCCGGCTATGCCCATCGGGTGATCAACCTGTTTGATGGTCAGATTGTAAATTCGGTTCATGAATATATTTAATGTATGAAAACATGAGATGGATATTCCGCAACTTCATCCGCATCTTTCAGCGTTTCAGGTTAGCCATGACGCTGAACATATTAGGGCTCTCAATCGCTTTCGTTGCCTTCATGTTGTTGATAATGCAATGGACATACGACCGCACATTCGACACATTCGACCCTCACGCCGATTCCATCTATCGGATTGATATGAATACCCCATCGTCAGAACGAGGACACATCGCCTTGATGAACCGGCCTATAAGTGAAATCATTACACAATCTTCACCTCATTTCAAAGCCGGAGTGCTCTTTCGGCTTTCCGTCGAACAGGCATACACGATTGAAGGAGAAACCCCGACAACCATCCTTGCTTACGAATGGGGCGTCTCGAAAGATCTCACGAAAGTGTTTCACTTCGACATGATTGAAGGCGATGCAAACGCATTGGAAATAGAGCATTCCGTCTTGGTACCGGAGAGTTTTGCCCGAAAATGGTTCCCCAACGAATCGGCTGTCGGCAAGAGTTTGCGTTCAAGCTCCGGCAGCTATACGATTGGTGGTGTCTACAAAGATTTTCCGCAGAACAACACTTTGCAAAATTATGTCTATACCTCCATCGGTGACGAAAACAAGGGAATTTACAGTAACTGGAGTTATAATTTTTACATCTTAACCGATATACCGAACAATGCAGACGAGGTAAAAAAGATCGTAATGGAATGTATACATAAAATAACGGATAACACAGAGGAAGTCGACATCGAATTTGACGTACTACAGCTGAACAAGATCCATAACAGCGAGCCGGCCCTTTACGATCCTACTCCCCGTACCGGCAAGCAGACGATGGCGCTTCTACTCTCGATTGCGGTTGTTATCTTGTTGATTGCCACCATCAATTTTACCAACTTCAGCACAGCGGTCTCTCCTCTGCGGATCAAAAATGTCAACACCCAAAAGGTATTTGGGGCAACGACCGGGAGTTTACGCCGATCGTTGCAGTTGGAATCGATTCTGGTCGGGGTGTTTTCGTTCATTCTCGCCTTGATGATACTATGGATGCTGCAAGACACGAGCATTATTCGGCTATTCAAGGCAGATACCCGCATTGTTTCTCACCCGATATTGGTTATCATTACAGGAATTGCCTCCATTCTCATCGGCTTGATGGCGGCTCTTTATCCGGCCCATTACACAACTTCCTTCCAACCGGCGATAGCATTGAAGGGCTCATTCGGCATCTCGCCGAAAGGAAAAGCGTTGCGCCATCTCTTGATCAGCTTCCAATTTATCGCATCGTTCGCCTTGATTATTGCAGCCCTGTTCATGTACTTGCAAAATCGTTATGCCCACACGACTTCGTTGGGCTTCGACAAAGAGCAGCTGATTATCACGAATATGGGGAACATCGGCAATAAATGCCAAGTTTTCGAGCAGCAGCTGAAGCGCTATCCCGAAATTGAAGATGTGACATTTGCCAATGTCCAACTGTGCAATGAAGGGAATAATTACATGAATTGGGGGCGAAACTACAAAGATCAAAACATAAGTTACAATGTACTCGAGGTCGCCCCTTCCTTTCCTCGCATCATGGGTATCAAACCATATGAAGGAAGAGATTTCAGAGAGGAGGATATGAACACACGTCATGGCGTCTATTTGTTCAATGAGACGGCAGTCAAACGCTATAATTTCAAGATTGGGGATGCGATAGATAGCACAACCATTGTCGGATTTGTTCCTGATTTCATTTACAATTCCCTCCATATGGAGACACCTCCTGCGGCATTGTTGTTGTGGGGGAAGATCAAATGGGGAGAAGAAGCTAACTGGGACACGGACGGCCGCTGGTATAGCTATTCCTATGTCAAGACGAAAGCAGGGGCCGATCTTCACAAAGCCATGGAGGCTGTTTACAGTGAATTAAATGCATTGTCGCCCGATTATCCTTTCGATGTTCGCTTTTTTGACAGCGTATTGGACCAACTTTACAAAGATGATCAACAACTTTCCTCGGTTATTACCCTCTTCAGTCTGCTGGCCGTCTTCATCTCCATCATGGGAATCTTCGGCTTGGTTGTATTTGACAGCGAATACAAAAGGAAGGAGATCGGCATCCGTAAAGTCTTGGGTTCCACCACTTGGCAGATACTGTTGCTATTCAACAAGGGGTATATCCGAACGCTTGTCGTCTGCTTCTGCATAGCCGTGCCGATTGCTTACTATGGCATCAGTCGCTGGTTAGAGAATTTCGTTTACAAGATCCCCATCTATTGGTGGGTATTTCCCATTGCTTTCTTGTTGGTTGGCGGCATTACGATACTAACCATCACCTATCAAAGTTGGCATGCTGCAAATGAAAATCCGGTCAACTGCCTTAAGAGTGAATAACACTTGTATATAACCACGAAAAAGGTCGGCATGATTTCGAAAAATCATGCCGACCTTTTTATAAAATGCTCCCGATGAAAAAACAAATTACTTCTTGTACTTTTGTTTGATCGCCGGCAACTCTTTCTGAATGTCCGAGATGCGACGCTCATCACTTGGGTGCGTACTCATGATTTCCGGGGTCTTTCCTGATGAACTTGACGACATTTTCTGCCAAAATGTAACGGCTACATCCGGATTATAGCCCGCTATCGTCATCAATATCAAGCCCATATAATCTGCTTCACTTTCATGTTTACGCGAGAAAGGAAGCACAACACCATACTGGGCCCCAATACCATAAACGGAAGAGGCGGCTTGTTGGATGGCTGTGCTCTTGTTGGCAACGGCTGCGCCCAAGATCTGTGCACCATATTGAGCCATTACTTGTTGGCTCAATCGTTCATTACTATGTTTGGCAACGGCATGAGCTACCTCATGACCAACGACCACCGCCAATTCATCATCCGATGAAACCAAGCTCATCAAGCCACTGTATACCACGATCTTGCCGCCCGGCATACAAAAAGCATTGATTTGGGAATCATCTACAAGGTTGAATTCCCATGAAAAGTTGCTTATCTCATCCTGCAATCCATTGGCTTTCAAGTAAGCTTCCGTGGCGGCTGCAATTTTTTTACCGACACGTGTGACCATCTGGGCGTTCTTCCCTGAAGAAGTTGTCTTGGCCGTTTTCATATATTCTGTGTATTGCGTCAAGCTTGAAGACAACACTTCCTGATCACTCACAAGCAACAACTGTTTGCGTCCTGTTAATGGTACGCTACTGCAGCCGGCCAATAAAAGCAACGCTGCAGCTGAAATCATCCACTTCTTCATCTCTGTATATTTTATTTTTTCTCTTTCAATAAATCTCTGATCTCCGTAAGCAATTGGATATCTGCGGGAGGTGCCGGAGGAGTGGCGGGCGCTTCTTCCTCTTTCTTGCGGCTCAATTTATTGATCAGCTTAATGAACAAGAAGATGGAGAAGGCGATGATCAGAAAATCGAATGTCGACTGCAAGAAGTTTCCGTAGTTAAGACTGACGGCGGGAGTAATCTCTTTATCCCCTTCCATGACGGCATTTTTCAAAACCAACTTCAAATCTGTGAAGTTAACGCCACCTACCAAGATTCCCAATAAGGGCATGACCAAGTCATTAACTACCGAGGTAACGATTTTACCGAAGGCGCCACCGATGATGACACCGACTGCCATGTCGACCACATTGCCACGCATGGCGAACTTTTTGAACTCTTCTAAGAATTTTCGTCCCATAACTTTTTTTACATTTTGCGAAAGATAGCAAATAAAACCGAACTTGACAACTGCTTGTGTATAAATTCTTTTTTATTGCCGGTGGTTATCATTTGTATATAAACAGAAAAGGTCCGCTTCTGAATATCGAAACGAACCCTTTCCTACCTATTTATCTTTGATTAAGCCTCTGCTTGGTTTTCCTTTACAGAAACATAAGAACGGTCTTCTTTTCCTTTGCGGAAAGTTACGACACCGTCTACCAAGGCATACAAAGTATGATCTTTTCCGATACCTACGTTCTCACCCGGATGGTGAACAGTACCTCTCTGACGAACGATGATGTTGCCGGCTTTTGCTATTTGGCCACCGAACAATTTAATACCCAATCGTTTGCTTTCTGACTCACGGCCGTTCTTAGAACTACCAACACCTTTTTTATGTGCCATTTCTTCTTACTCCTTTTAACGTTTAAGCAACAACTTCTTTAATTAAAACTTCTGTGAACTGCTGACGGTGACCGTTCAATTTACGATAACCTTTTCTTCTTTTCTTGTGGAAAACAAGAACTTTATCACCTTTTACCAGGTGAGAAACAACTTCACATACTACCTTTGCGCCTTCTACTACCGGAGCGCCAATTTTAACGTCGCCGTCATTGTCTACCAACAACACTTTGTCGAACTCAACAACTGCACCGTTTTCAGC
>CAVJQR010000046.1:0-15777 GCA_963651605.1 Agathobaculum sp. | reverse complement strand
CCCGATTCGCAGTTGTTGTTTGCCGGTGTATTGTTCGATTGGTTGTCGAGCAGATGTTGGCCCACTTCGATAGTAACATTTTCCGCTCGCACCGGTTGGCAGGAAAGGCCAAGGCCATGGTGGTGACCAAAGACATCGAATGCGCCATCCGCTACTATTTCGCCCTCAAGGAGGTGAAAGAGGTGAAACGGATGCCCTTCGGAATCCTCATCGCCTTCTCGGGCGAGAAGACGGTGGACGGCGTGGAATATACCGAGGCCGGCATCAATGGCTTCCCCGACACGAAGACACCCGAGGAGTTCGACAAGGAGGAAAACCGCATCATCGTCGTGGCCAACAAATACCTTACGGGATCCGACCAAAAGGCGAAGTTGGTGAGCATCGAACAGAGCATCACGGCCGACCGCATCATCCGCCGGTGCGGCTTCACGCAGAGCGGCCAAAGCTGCCGATGAGCATCAGACCGGCAGAGAAAAGGCTTAATCGGTTTCCCAGGCGGCCGTGATCAGGCCCATGAAAACCGTGAGGGCCGTGAAGCTGATGGTAAGGGCAAGGATCCACCCCTTTACGCCGAAGTGCATGTCGATGTGAAAAGGCAATGCGACGGAGCAGTAACCCCAAAACAGGCAGATGATCGTATAGATCGCCTTCGCCACTTTGTTGTGTTTCATCAGGAACAGATTGGGGACGGCAAGCAGGGTGGCCAACGACCCGACCACCAACTCAAACAATCCGCCCGCCAAAAAGACAAAGACGACCAGCATGAGCCAACTCGCACTCATGACATACGGAGTGACCCAACTCAGAAACAACCATACGAGATAAGAGGAGAGGGTACCGTACAGAATGGTCCCGAAAATCTGCAGAATGTACTTCATAGGCTTATGGATTTTTTGTGGGTTTTACCAACCTAAATCATTTCCAAAGATACAAAATAATCCGTCAAAAGCAAGAGGCACTGCTGAAAATATCTCCTCTCTCCTCCTTGAAAAATTTGCTCCTTTCAAAACGATCGATGGGTGAGACCCCTGTCTTGCAGAGAGAGCTTTTATTATACCATTCGCCGCGAACGACAGAGGAGGGAAAGGAAAAAAGTTCTCTTTATACAACAAATCCTATATTTCATGAATCGGACTTTAGAAAGTTCTCGTTGCAGCGGAGTTTGTCATCTTGAAAATTTTTTGTAGGTTTGTCGGAAAATAGAATCTATATGAAAGCATCCATGTTATTGACCATAGCCGTTCCCATGGCCGGAGCGGCCCTTCTCTCGTCCTGTCAGACGGCACAAAAGAAGGAGGCGGCGAAGCCGTTCAACATCGTATATATCATGACCGACGACCATACCGCCCAGATGATGAGTTGTTATGATACACGTTATGCCGAAACGCCCAACCTCGACCGCATCGCCCGCGACGGTGTGCTGTTCACCAACAGCTTCGTTGCCAACTCGCTGAGCGGACCGAGCCGCGCCTGCCTCGTGACGGGCAAGCACAGCCACAAGAACGGATTTTACGACAATACGAACTGCGTGTTCGACAATACGCAGCAGACTTTCCCGAAACTGTTGCAGCAGGCCGGCTATGAGACGGCTCTCGTCGGCAAGTGGCACCTCGAATCGTTGCCCACGGGCTTCGACTATTGGGAGATCGTCCCCGGCCAAGGCAACTATTACAACCCCGATTTCATCACGCAAGAGAATGACACGGTGCGGAAGCATGGCTATCTGACCAATATCATCACCGACATGAGTATCGACTGGATGGAGAACCGGCGCGACAAAAGCAAGCCGTTCTGCATCCTGATCCACCACAAGGCGCAACACCGCAACTGGATGGCCGACACCTGCAACCTGCAGTTGTATGAAGAGAAGAGCTTCCCCATACCCGAAACCTTCTACGACGATTACGAAGGGCGCAAGGCGGCCGCCGCACAGGAGATGAGCATCATCAAGGATATGGACCTCGAGTATGACCTCAAGATGATAGGTGCCGAGGGAAGCGCCGAACTGAAACAGGCGTATGCCGGTATGGTTGGACGCATGGACTCGGCCCAACGTGCGGCATGGGACCGCTTCTACGACCCGATCATTGCCGACTTCAAAAAGCAAAACCTGTCGGGCAAGGAGCTGGCCGAGTGGAAGTTCCAACGCTATATGCGCGACTATCTGAAGACGTTGAAGTCGCTCGACGACAATGTGGGGCGCGTCTTGGACTACCTCGACGAGGCGGGTTTGGCCGACAATACGCTTGTTGTCTACGCCTCCGACCAGGGCTTCTACATGGGCGAACACGGCTGGTTCGACAAACGGTTCATGTATGAGGAGTCGTTCCACACACCGTTGCTGATGCGCTTGCCGGGCGGCAAAAAGGGCACTATCGACCAAATGGTGCAGAACATCGACTATGCCCCGACCTTCCTCGAGCTGGCGGGCGTCACGGTTCCCGATGATATTCAGGGCGTGTCGCTGCTGCCGCTGCTGAAGGGCGAGACCCCCGACGACTGGCGCCGGTCGCTCTACTACCATTTCTACGAATACCCCGCCGAGCATAAGGTGAAACGTCACTACGGCGTGCGCAACGACCGCTACAAGCTGATCCACTTCTATAACGATATCGACGAGTGGGAACTGTATGACCTCGAAGAGGATCCCCACGAGCTGCACAATCTCTACGGCAACCCTGCCTACCGCGAGGTGACCGGCCGCATGATGCATGAGCTGGACAGCCTACAGACGCTGTATGACGATCCGATCCGACTGCAGTATCCTACGCCGGAGACGGCGGCCGAGTAGGCAACCGTCCGGAACCTATTCGACGAGACAACCATAGGGCGCATGGGCCACCGCAACCTTTCCCATGCGCCCCTTTTTGTAAATGAAGGGTTTATTTTAACCCAATAAAAAGGCGTTTTGACCTATATTTTCCATCTGTAGGAGTTGTGTATCTCAAATAATATAGGTTTCTTTGCGTCTTAAACAATGGAGACTTTTCTTTTTGTTCTTTCTCCCGGTAGTATATTCAGCAATGAGGTATATGCTTGTAGAAAATGACCTTACATTAAAACCATCCTTTGTTTTATCTGTTTTTACCAATTTTATTTATTTACCATTTTATTCCTATTGTATGAATATTTACATCGGAAACCTGAATTATCGGGTGAGAGAGGCAGAATTGAAACAGATTCTGGAAGAGTATGGGGCGGTCGACTCCGTCAAAGTGATTATCGACCGTGAGACAAACCGCTCAAAAGGGTTTGCATTTGCGGAAATGCCCAATACGGATGAGGCACAACACGCCATCAAAGAGCTGGCCGGTGCCGAATATGAGGGCCGTAACATCGTGATCCGCGAAGCCTTGCCGCGCCGTTGATAGGCTCCGTACCCTTCGAAAACGAAACAGAAGCAGGAGAGAAGAATCGCAAAACGTTCTTCATCTTCTGCTTTTATTGTTATATTTGCACACGCAATCAAAACAGAAAACAAAAGAGATGAGACGAATCGCAGGCCTTATGGCAGGGGCGTTGATGTGTGCCGCACCGTTCCGCGCACAAATCGCCGACGAGGTGTATCGGACGGATACACGTATCGACACGACAACGGTCGGACAGCTGCGGATGGAGGTGGACAATCTGAGCTTCTTCAAAAACAACGAATTTGCAGGAGGATTCCAAAAAGGATACACCCTTCCGGGCATTTGGCTGCAACCGAAGCTGGTCTATACCCCCCTCCGCCGGGTGAAGATCGAGCTGGGGGCGCATCTGCTTCGCTATTGGGGCGCCAACAAGTATCCCTGCTATGCCTACCACGACATCGCCCAATGGAGCGGGAAACAGTATCAGAAGGCGTTTCATGCACTGCCTTGGGTAAGGGCACAGGTCGATTTCTCCGAGCGTTTCTCTTTGGTATTGGGCCATATCCATGGGGCGGCCAACCATCGGCTGGTCGAGCCACTGTTCAATTCCGAAATGAATCTCATGGCCGACCCCGAAGCGGGTCTGCAGCTCCTCTATCGCTCGCCCCATTTTGACGGCGACATGTGGGTGAACTGGCAGAGCTTCATCTTCCGCGAAGATACCCACCAGGAGGCATTCATCGTCGGCCTTTCCACCCGCTTCAAGCTCAACCGTGAGGAGGCTCCCGTCCATGCCTACGTTCCGCTCCAGCTGATGGCGCAACATCGTGGGGGCGAGATCGATACGATCTTTGTCAACTCGGTGCAGACGCTGGTGAACGGGGCCATCGGAGTGGGGGCCGTGTGGAATGCCGACGGCCGTTGGCTCAGCCGTGTCGGCGTCGAGGCCGATGCCGCTTTCTCTTGGCAGCAAAGTGGTTCGCTCTGGCCTTTCGACAACGGTTGGGGCGCTTATGCCCGTCTCTATGCCGACGTCCGGCGGGTGCGCATCAAGACGGCCTATTGGCAATGCCGCCGGTTCGTCTCGTTGCTGGGCAGCCCCTTCTACAATGCCATCTCCATGCAGGACGAAGGGACCGTTTTCCACTCGCCCAAGATGGTAGTGGCGGGTCTCGAATACAGCTATCCTTTCGGCAAAGCGTTTGCCGTCGGGGTGGATGTCGACCTCTATTGCCACCTGAAAGGCACCAAAACCACGGCCGACGGTCTGCAGTCTGCCAAGAAATCGGCCACCAGCTTCTCTACCGGCGTCTACCTGCGCATCAACCCCTCTTTCCTCATCAAGGAGTGGAAGTGAGGAAGGAGAAATCCCTTAAAAAAAACCTCGGCATGATTTTTCAAAAAGCTCGGCACCTTTTGTGAAAAAGCTCGGCATGTATTTTTAATAGCATATTCCGTCCCTCGGTCGAGGAACGGAACATCGAAAAAAGAGAGTGAGGAGCCGTTGCACAACGTCATTATAATCTAAGCAGCCATTTCCATAAAGGAACAATTTCTATATGAAGACCGTCTTTTTCAACGATTCTTTCTTCTTCCATGGTAACAACCATCATTTTGCTGACGGGTTGAACAGAATGTAATTTAATCAGACCATCTGTTTCACGCTTAAACGTGTCGTCATCCGTCATGGAATAGGATACCTGCACCGCCAATTCCTCTTCCGGAACAATGAAATCCACTTCTGCATTCTTGCTGTTCCAAAAATAACTTCCTTGGCCATATTTGCGTCTGAGTGTTACCGCCACAATATTTTCAAGCAAGGCCGTGTTGGCTTCAACGAGGAAAAGATGAAGCAGGCCATTATCCGTGAAATAATATTTGCGGTTCGATTCCTTGTCCTGCAACTTGCCATACAGATTTTCGTAGGGCAATATGAGCCATGTGTCGGTCATATGTCCTACATAATCTATCACTGCATCCGTACTTATTTTTTTGCCTGTACTGCTGACGATGCTTGCAATTCTGTTGTACGAAAGAGGTTGCTTTACGCTCTCCGCCATCTTGCGTATCATCACACGCAGTGCGTAATCGTTGCGTATCTTGTATCTTGCCACCAAGTCGCCAAAGAATATCTTACTGAAAAGATTGCTCATCCATGAACGGGGCTCTTTCATGCCTACGGTTTCCGGTAAACCTCCATGCAGAAAATAAGAATTCGTCAACTTCACTATCTGTTTCCCCGATGTAAAGATTACATTTTTTTCATGTAGGTCTATGCCACTTGCTTTCAGATACTCTTGCAAGGAATAAGGATATACTTCCTGTATCATATACCTGCCGCCAAGCGTAGTGGCAATCTCACTGCTCAGCATCTTTGCATTGCTGCCGGTGATATATACTTGATACTTTTGGTCGGCCAACCTACGGGCAAACTTTTCCCATCTATCCACCAATTGTATCTCGTCCAAAAAGAATATCGGACGAGAATCATACATCTCTTCATAGCACGTTTTTATCAAGTCAAGGTCTTCAACCCCTAAAGAGTCTATCCGGTCATCCTCGAAATTGAAATATAAGATCTCCTCTTTTCTGTGGCCTTGCCTTATCAATTGCGCTATGCGTTGGAACATCAGGTACGATTTTCCGGCATGCCTCAATCCGACAAAAACATAGTTAAGTCCGTCCACGAGTTCCACCTCACGAGGAATGAGGTCAACTTGTGATACATATGCTTGATATTCCGAGATAAGCAATTTTATCAAATCCTTTGTCATATACTCTTCATGCTGATAGTGAAACCTGTTGCAAAGATACAGGTTTTATCGTTTATGAAAGATAAAAATGATAGAATTTTATCGATTATGGACGATAGAATTCTATTCGTTTCTTTATTGGGGAGGATTTTAGTAAGCCGAAAGTATTCTACGCAGACATTACGCAAAACCTAAACTTTGTGTATTGTGAGGAATACATGTTCTGCAACAATACAACATATTTTATTGCATCCACTCAAACAGAACAATTACAGTATATTACGCATTTCCTTAATTCCAAACTAATCGATTGGTATTATAGAACGCTTTCCGTTCAGTTGGGAGCTAATACTGTTAGAATGTTTAGCGTTTAAATGGAAAATTCATAGATGATCAAGTGTGGGCCATCACGCATGCTTTGGATTTATTGGGTGCTCATGCGACATTCTTTAGTGAAGAGGTAGAAGACGCTGGTTCTCTCTCTAGAAATGTCCGCGCGAGTGGGGGCACTCCCTTGAATCAAGTAGAGATAAAAGCAAAATCAAAAGAGGAAGATTCTGAGAAACGAGCTACTCGAATTCGCATTTGCAATCTGGAAACAAGCCGGCTCCTTTGAATGAAATTGAAGATTATTTGCGTATGAGGAGCCTCTATTTTACGGGACCATATCAGGGTTGGCTGGATAATTTGAAGATGGGAAGACTATTGCCTCAAACATTTGATCTTGAGATAGAATACAATAGTACGCTAAAATCTTCATTTGATTTGGCAGCTACGTTGAATTTCCGTGCATTTCGTGCCGATTTAAATGTAGATACAATTCGGACTCGTATCCATACCTTCAAGAAAACATTAAAAGTATACTTCGGCGACGTACCCCAAGAGGTGGTAGAAATGATCAATAGTTGATGATTCTTTATGGAAAAAACAAAAAGGGATACCCGAACAGGTATCCCTTTCTTATGTGTATGATCGTTACCAATCGTTCGGATCAATGTCTGTAAAGAGCGAGGTCTTCTGCCTTGAAATGGTTGATGAACGTGCTGATCTTGTCTACTTCGGCTTCGCCATAGCGGACATACACCTCGGCCGAGCGCTTGAACGAGTCGTCGCGTTGGGCATCTTGCAGCAACAAATAGCCGAAAACACAGTGGCCGGCAGCCTCTACCAAACGACGTGCATGGAAATCGATGTATTCACTATCTTTCGTAGCCGTGACGGTTTCCTTCAAGGCGGCGAACTTGGCAGTCATGGCCTGCAAGCGAGCGTGCAGCGGCCGGAGTTCTTCCTTGTAGTCGAGTTGGTCGTATTCGTTCAATTGGTTCAGGTAAGTGCCGGTTGTCACGTGGCGGATGGCTGCCACTACCTGCAACTGAGTCGTACCTTCATAGATATTGGTGATGCGGGCATCGCGATAGAGACGTTCGCAAGTATAGTCTTTCATGAAGCCCGAACCGCCGTGGATCTGGATGGCATCGTATGTATTTTGGTTGGCATACTCGGTCGTCATGCCTTTGCCCAGTGGGGTATAGGCATCGGCCAGCTTGCTGTATTTCTTCAGCTCCTGGCGCTCTTCGGGCGTCAACTTGCGCTCTTTCGAAATGTCGTCCAATGCTTTGTAGACATCCACGAAGCGGCTTGTCTCGTACAGCATGGCGCGTGAAGCGTCCGCCTTGGCACGCATCAGTGTCAACATCTCGTAGATGGCGGGGAAGTTCTCGATGGCTTTGCCGAACTGCTTGCGGTCTTGCGCATAGGCATCGGCTTCGCGGCAGGCGGCTTCACTAAGACCGACTGCTTGTGCCATGATTCCCAGGCGTGCGCCGTTCATCAATGCCATGACATACTTGATCAATCCGAGTTTGCGTTCGCCACACAATTCTGCTTTTGCGTTCTTGAATACCAGCTCGCAAGTAGGGGATCCCTTGATACCCATCTTGTTTTCGATGCGGCGTACGTTAACGCCTCCCGAACGTTTGTCGTAGATGAACATGGAAAGTCCGCGGCCGTCGCGTGTACCCTCTTCGGAACGAGCCAATACCAAGTGCACATCGGCGTCGCCGTTGGTGATGAAACGTTTCACACCGTTGAGATACCAGTAGCCGTCGGCTTCGTTGTAGGTGGCTTTCAGCATGACCGATTGCAAGTCGGATCCGGCATCGGGTTCGGTCAAGTCCATGGACATGGTTTCGCCGGCACAGATACGCGGGATGAAACGTTGGCGTTGGTCTTCGCTGCCGAACTCGTAGAGTGTCTCGGCACAATCCTGCAGCCCCCACAGGTTTTCGAATCCTGCATCGGCGCGTGAGACGATGTCTGCCGCCATGATATAGGGGGTAATGGCAAAGTTCAGGCCATTGTAGCGGCGCGGCATGGAGATACCCATCAGTCCGGCATCGCGTACGGCCTTCAGATTCACCTGCGTGCCGGAGGCATAGGTCACCCGTCCGTTGGCAACAGACGGGCCTTCATGGTCAACACCTTCGGCATTGGGGGCGATCACGTCGCCGGCCAATTCGCCAACGATTTCCAATACTTTCTCATAACTGTCCATGGCATCCTCAAAATCCTGGGGAGCATAGTCATATTTCTCTTTGTCGGCATAGCCGCGCTCCTTAAGCTCCACGATATGCTTCATCAAGGGGTGATGAAGATGGTGCTTCAAGCTGGGATTATCTGTATAGTAATTCATTATTTCGAATTCTTCTTGTAATACTTAATCATTTTAGGAATAACCTCTTCTACCGTACCGTTGATCACATAATCGGCGATGGCATTGATCGGAGCGTTCTCATCGTTGTTGATAGATATGATGATGCCCGAGTCCTGCATGCCGGAAATGTGCTGGATCTGTCCGGAGATTCCGCAGGCAATGTAGAGTTTCGGGCGAACCGTGAGGCCGGTTTGGCCGATTTGGCGGTCATGGTCGCAGAAGCCTGCGTCGATGGCGGCGCGGCTGGCACCTACCTCGGCGTGCAGTTCCTTGGCCAGTTCGAACAGCATGTCGAATCCTTCTTTCGAACCCATGCCGTAGCCGCCGGCCACAACAATAGGTGCGCCTTTCAGGTTGTGCTTGGCTTTCTCGACGTGGCGGTCGATCACCTTCACCACATAGTCTGTCTCTTTGACATATTTTGCAACGTCATGGTTGACGATTTCGCCTTGGTAGCCGGCATCGTACACCTCTTTTTTCATGACGCCCTCGCGGACCGTCGCCATTTGTGGGCGGTGTTCGGGGTTAACGATCGTGGCAACGATGTTACCGCCGAAGGCCGGACGGATCTGATAGAGCAGGTTCTCGTATTTCTTTCCTGCTTTTTTGTCTTCGTGGTCACCAATCTCGAGCGATGTACAGTCGGCCGTCAAGCCGCTTGTCAAAGCAGAAGATACGCGTGGGCCGAGGTCGCGTCCGATCACGGTGGCACCCATCAGGCAAACTTGCGGATGCTCTTCCTTGAAAAGGTTGATGAGGATGGAGGCATGGGGCAGTGTCGTGTAAGGGAACAAGCCCGGCGCATCGAACACATGCAGCTTGTCTACTCCGAAAGGAAATACCTGTTTCTCAATGCCATTCAGACCGTTTCCTGCCACGATGGCTTCCAACCGGCAGTTTAACTGATTGGCCAGCTTCCGACCTTTGGTCAGAAGCTCCAAACTTACGTCGGCAACTGTTGTGCCTTCAAGTTCGCAATATACGAATACATTATTCATTTGTGCTTGCTTCCATCTATTTTATCCAATCGTATGATTGGTTAACAGTTCGACAATCAAATTTTCCACATCCGCATCCGAGCCGGTAAGCGTCTTGCTCTCCTTGGCCTGGAACACGATATTCTGCACGGTCTTCACCTTGGTCGGTGAGCCGGAAAGGCCACACTGCTCGAGGTCGCCGTTAACATCGGCCACGGTCCACTCCTGAATATTCAGATAGGGGCGTGTTTCGTAGAGGTCGGCATATTTCGGCTCGCCACTCTTCTCCTGTTTTCCCAAGGCATATTTGTATTTCTGTACCAGCTTGGCGTTGCGCGGGCGGCACGGAGCTGCCGAACCGTTGACGGTGACGACGATAGGCAGCGGACCTTCGACGGTTTCGATGCCGCCGTCGATATGCCGTTTGACGGTGATTCGTCTCGTCTCTTCGTCGACATTCAGTATTTCTTCGGCATAAGTGATCTGGCTCAAGCCCAACTTTTCGGCTACTTGCGGACCGACTTGCGCCGTATCTCCGTCGATAGCTTGCCGTCCTCCGAGGATGACATCATACTCGTTTATCTTTTTGATGGCTGTAGCCAGTGCATAGGAAGTAGCTAACGTATCGGCTCCGGCAAAAGCTCTGTCGGAGAGTAAATAGCCGTTGTCTGCACCTCGATACAATCCTTCGCGGATAATTTCTGCTGCACGTCCCGGGCCCATGGTCAATAGGGTGACAGTCGAGCCGGGATGAGCCTCTTTCAGGCGCAAAGCCTGTTCCAAAGCGTTCAGGTCTTCCGGGTTAAAAATGGCAGGGAGGGCAGCTCTGTTCACTGTCCCGTCTTCCTTCATGGCGTCTTTACCCACATTCCGTGTGTCGGGAACCTGTTTTGCTAATACAATTATTTTCAAACTCATCTTTCTAAGTTATTAGATTCTTTGTGTGCAAATGTAGTTATAATATTGTGATTAGGAAATAAATAATCGTTACTTTTGTGTATTTTTCAGCGAATGGTACCCGATTTTCCGTTTGCTGTAAACGATGAAACAATAAAAACAATAGTAATAGTATGTACAAGACATTGTTATCGTTGCCCCCCAACTTGGTAGGGTGTTTTCATGAATTGGAGCAGGTCGGGCCGACTTCTTGGTTCTGTACATCCGATCCTGTTGGAGCTCGTTTGGGCTCGGGGGGCGGTACGATGTGGTTGCTCGAAGCGTGTCGGCAGAAAGAGGCGGCCGGAGAGTCGTTCCCGGCGTGGCTTGGTCGCGAGAAGCGCATCCTGTTGCATGCGGGCGGGCAGAGCCGGCGGTTGCCGGCCTACGCACCGTCGGGGAAGGTCTTGACGCCGGTGCCCGTCTTCCGTTGGGCGCGTGGCCAGCAACTGTCGCAGAATCTGTTGGATTTACAACTCCCTTTATATCGGCGCATCATGGACAAGGCGCCCGAATCATTGCATACCTTGGTGGCGAGTGGCGATGTCTACATCCGTTCGTCGGCTCCGTTGCAGGAGATCCCCGAGGCGGATGTCGTCTGCTATGGTTTGTGGGCCGACCCCGCACTGGCATCGCACCACGGAGTATTCGTCTCGAACCGGCAGACGCCTGAGGTGTTGGACTTCATGTTGCAGAAACCGTCGATCGACGAGTTGGGGCGTCTCTCCGGCACCCATCTCTTTCTGATGGATATCGGCATTTGGCTGCTGAGCGACAAGGCCGTCAATTTGTTGGGGCTTCGCTCGAAGAAATCGGACGGATCGGCCTGGCGTTTCTATGATCTTTACTCCGATTTCGGGCGGGCATTGGGCGAGCATCCCACCTGTCCCGACGAGGCATTGGCCCAACTCTCGGTAGCCATCCTCCCTTTGCCGGGGGGCGAGTTCTATCATTACGGCACCACCCCCGAGTTGGTCTCGTCGACATTGGCGATTCAGAACTTGGTGGCCGACCAGCGTGTCATCATGCAGCGCAAGATCAAACCGCATCCTGCCATGTTCGTGCAGAACGCCCTCATCAATAAACCCTTGACCGCCGACAACTCCGAGGTGTGGATCGAGAACAGTTGCGTGGCTTCCCGCTGGAAACTGCACCATCATCATGTCATTACCGGCGTTCCCCGCAACGAATGGCCGTTGGAGATCCCGCCCCATGTCTGCATCGACGTGGTGCCTTGGGGCGAGTCGGCTTACGTGGCGCGCCCTTATGGCTTTGCCGATCCGTTCAAAGGGAGCCGCGACGAGGCGCAATGGATGGGGCAACCGGTCACAACCTGGATGGCGGACCACGGCGTGTCGTTGCCGCCTTTTGCCGATCTGCAGGAGGCCCCTCTCTTTCCAGTTTGCCGTTCGGTGGAGGAATTGGGAATGGTGTTGGCCTGGATGATCGGCAGCCGTGAGGACGATATCGCCCAAACAATATGGGAAAAGGCCGAGAAGGTATCGGCCAACCAACTCTCCGACCGTGCCAATCTGCGCCGCCTGGCCGCACAGCGCGAAGCCTTTCGCAAAGAGAACTGGACATTGCTGGCCGATAACCACAGCCGGAGTGTCTTCTATCAGTTGGATCTGGCGGATGCCGCCGGCGAATATGCCCGTTTCCACATCGACCCTCCCGCCATATTGCCGGCCGACGAACCCTTGATGAAGCAGATACACAACCGAATGTTGCGCTCGCGAATCTTCCAATTGGAAGGGAAGGAGGCGGACGAAGACCGGCGGGCTGCCTTTGCTTTGCTGCGCGAAGGGCTGACGCATACGGCCGATTCCGACCGCCAACACCCGCGGCGAAGCGTATACCCCGACCAGATCGTGTGGGGCCGCAGCCCGGTGCGCATCGACCTGGCCGGCGGGTGGACGGATACTCCGCCCTATTGCCTCTATGCCGGCGGCAATGTGGTGAACGTGGCGATCGAGTTGAATGGGCAGCCTCCGCTGCAAGTTTACGTCAAACCCTCGAAACGCCCCGAGATCATCCTTCGCTCGATCGACCTGGGTGCGATGGAGGTGATCCGGACATGGGAGGAGCTCTCCTCGTTCGACAAGGTCGGATCGGCCTTCTCCATCCCCAAAGCGGCTTTGGCTTTGGCGGGTTTCCTGCCGCGTTTCTCAGCCGATCACTATACGACACTCGAAGAGCAGCTGAACGATTTCGGTTCGGGCATCGAGATTACGCTCCTGGCCGCCATACCGGCGGGCTCGGGGTTGGGCACCAGCTCGATCCTGGCGTCGACCGTCTTGGGCTCGGTTTCCGATTTTTGCGGACTGGGCTGGGACAAGACCGAGATAGGGCGCCGGACATTGATTCTGGAGCAGATGCTCACCACCGGCGGAGGTTGGCAGGATCAGTATGGCGCCTTGCTGCACGGACTGAAACTGCTGCAGACCAACGAGGGGTTCAATCAGAGTCCGCAGGTGCGCTGGCTGCCGGAATATCTCTTTACCGATGCCGACTATCAGCCGTGCCATATCCTTTACTATACGGGCATCACCCGAACGGCCAAGAGCATCCTGGCGGAGATCGTACAGGGGATGTTCCTGAACAGTCACACGCATCTCGAGCTGTTGGCGGAAATGAAACAGCACGCCTTGGCTCTGTTCGATACGATCCAGGCGGGCGACTTCGATTCGTACGGAAAGATGGTGCTGAAAAGCTGGCAACTGAACAAGGCGTTGGATGTCGGCACCAATCCGCCGGCCGTCGAGGCGATCATCGACAAGATAAAAGAGCTGGCCTTGGGCTACAAACTGCCGGGGGCCGGCGGTGGCGGCTACCTCTATATGGTGGCAAAAGATCCGGAGGCGGCTACGCGTATCCGGCAGATTTTGGCCACCAATCCCATGAACGAAAATGCACGCCTCGTCGAGATGGCTTTGTCTCGCAAAGGGTTGCAGGTGAGTCGCTCGTGAGGAATGAAATCAGAAAACGAAAAAAACAACAAAACAGATATGGAATATAAAACATGTGACATACAAGGGATCCGGATCATCGAGCCGAAGGTGTTTCATGATGCCCGTGGCTATTTTATGGAATCCTTCAAGCAAGAGGAGTTTGAGGCGGCAGTAGGCAAGGTGAACTTCCTGCAAGACAACGAATCGTGCTCGTCGAAGGGCGTCTTGCGCGGGTTGCATTTTCAGCGCCCGCCCTATTCGCAAGCCAAACTGGTGCGGGTGATCAAGGGAAAGGTGCTGGATGTGGCCGTCGACTTGCGCAAGGATTCTCCCACCTTCGGCCGATATGTGGCCGTCGAGTTGTCTGACGAAAACAAACGGCAGCTGTTCATCCCGCGCGGATTCGCGCATGGCTTTCACGTATTGAGCGACGAGGCGATCTTTACCTACAAGGTGGACAACGTCTATCGCCCGGATCAGGAGCAGGGCATCCGCTACGACGACCCGCAGATTGCCGTCGATTGGCAGATCGCTCCCGGCGAACAGCTCTGCCTCTCCGAGAAAGATACAAAGGCTCCGACACTGAAGGAGTGGATGGCGGCGGGCCGCCGCGAGGATACTTTCCGGAAAACGTATCTGGTGACGGGGGCCGCCGGCTTCATCGGGGCGAATTTCGTCAAATATATGTTGCGGAAATATGCCGACATTCGGATTGTGATCCTCGACAAACTGACGTATGCGGGCAATTACAAGACGATTGCGGATGTGGTGGACGACCATCGTTGCCGCTTCGTTCATGGCGATATCGGCGATGCCACGCTGGTGGACGGCCTGTTTGAGCAGTACCGTTTCGACTATGTCGTCAACTTCGCTGCCGAGAGCCATGTGGACCGCAGCATTACCGACCCGGGGTTGTTCCTTCGGTCGAATGTGTGGGGTACGTTCAACCTCTTGAATGCGGCCAAGAAGCACTGGACCATGGGAAAAGATGCGCAAGGTTACCCCGTTTGGCGCGAGAATGTACGTTATCATCAGGTATCTACCGACGAAGTGTACGGCAGTTTGGGCGAAACGGGCTATTTTACGGAGTCTACTCCGTTGGCTCCGCATAGTCCCTACAGCGCATCGAAAGCGGGAGCCGACCAGTTCGTGATGGCCTTTTGCGATACCTACAAGATGCCGGTCAGCATCACCCGCTGCTCGAACAACTACGGGCCGTATCATTTCCCGGAAAAGTTGATTCCGCTCATCATCAAGAATATTCTCGAAGGGAAGCAGCTGCCGGTCTATGGCGACGGATCAAACATCCGCGACTGGCTCTATGTCGAGGACCATTGCAAGGCGATCGACCTGGTGTTGCACCATGGGCGCGCCGGAGAGGTCTATAACGTAGGGGGGCACAACGAGAAGAGCAACATCGAGATTGTCAGGCTGACGATCCGAACCATCGCACGGCTGATGACGGAGCACCCCGCCTACAGGGAGGTGTTGAAAAAGCAGGTGAGGGGAGAGGACGGCCTTTTGTCGATCGAATGGATCAACGACAGCCTGATCTCGTTCGTGAAAGACCGCCTGGGCCACGACCAACGGTATGCCATCGACCCGACCAAGATCCACCGCGAGCTGGGCTGGGAGCCGGAGACCTCGTTTGAAGTGGGCATCGAGAAGACGATCCGATGGTATCTGGAGCACCAGGATTGGGTGGCTTCCATCCTCGACGGCAGCTACGAGACCTATTATAAAAAGATGTATCTCGAAAAGTAAAAGAGAGAGGTTGAGGACGGTTGTAGGGATCATTCATAACCCTCAAAAAAAGGATGCCGGACGGTTGAAAAAAAGGTCGGCATGAAACATAAGAAAGCTCGGGAGTTTTTTCAAAAAGGCTCCCGAGCTTTTTTATAACATGGCTGTCCGTAAAAATAAATTATAAATTGATAGTGTACGGATAGACTTTAAGATGTAGCTGTTCGCTTTAGCGCTGCCATTGTCATGGCAGCGAGAATTGTTACTTTTGGCTTGGCCCAAAAGTAACCAAAAGGCCAGGGCTACGCTTATGACCTACTCCGAACGCTACCTCGCTGTGCGCGTCGCAAGCCG
>CAVJQR010000045.1:0-15817 GCA_963651605.1 Agathobaculum sp. | reverse complement strand
TACAAACAAAATACAAACATTAAACGAAATATATACTATGCTAAACGCAAAAGACTTATTACAGATAGCAGATAAAGGAATTGCTGAAGAGAAAATCAACGAAGAGTTGGCTTGTTTCGAAAAAGGCTTCCCCTTCTTGGAAATAGAGTCTTCGGCATCAGTTGAAAAAGGCATTAGAGCTCTCACCCCCGAGCAGCAGAAAGCTTATCTTGCAGCATGGGATGAGTATCTGACAAAGAACAAGCGAATCTTGAAATTTGTGCCGGCATCAGGAGCTGCCAGCCGTATGTTTAAGAATCTGTTTGCCTTCTTGTCGGCAGAATATGATACACCTACAACCGATTTCGAGAAGAAGTTTTTTTCCGATATTCAGAAGTTTGCATTCTATGAGGCACTGGATCAAAAGTGTAAAGAGAATACCGGCAAAGATATTCCTGCTTTGTTGGCAAGCGGACAGTATAAACCCGTAGTGGCCAATTTGCTGGAAGAAAATGGTTTGAACTATGGGAATTTGCCCAAAGGTTTGTTATTATTCCACACTTATCCGTCAACATTCCGTACAGCTATGGAAGAGCATTTGGCAGAAGGAGCCATGTATGCGAAAAATAATCTCGGAGAAGTCAATATTCACTTCACAGTTTCTCCGGAACACAAGGCCCTGTTCGAAGCTTTGGTAAAGGAAAAGATTGCCGACTATGAAGATCGTTTTTCTGTTTCCTACGACATTTCTTTCTCTGTCCAAAAGCCAAGTACCGATACCATTGCCGTCAATATGGACAATACTCCGTTTCGCGACAAAGAAGGCAACCTCTTCTTCCGCCCGGGAGGACACGGTGCGCTGATTGAAAACTTGAATGATGTGGATGCAGACGTGGTCTTCATCAAGAATATCGACAACGTCGTTCCCGACAGTTTCAAGTCTGCTACTATAATATATAAGAAACTGATTGCCGGCGTGCTCGTCTCTTTGCAGCGCCGCATCTTCAACTATTTGAAACTTATTGACACAGGACGCTATTCTCATTCGCAAGTTGAAGAAATGATCCACTTCTTGCAAAAAGATCTTTGTGTACGCAAGAGCGACATCAAGTATATGGAAGATGCCGAGTTGATCCTCTATATCAAGAAGAAACTGAACCGTCCATTGCGCGTTTGTGGTATGGTAAAGAATGTCGGCGAGCCGGGCGGCGGTCCGTTCTTAGCCTTCAATCCTGACGGATCCATCTCGCCGCAGATCCTGGAAAGTTCGCAGATTGACATGAACGATCCGGAAAAGAAGGCACTTTTCGACCAAGGAACGCACTTCAATCCGGTTGATTTAGTCTGCGCCTTGAAGAATTACAAGGGAGAGAAGTTCCACTTGCCGGACTATGTGGACAAGAATACCGGCTTTATCTCCTACAAGAGCAAGGACGGAAAAGAGCTGAAAGCGTTGGAATTGCCGGGACTTTGGAATGGAGCCATGAGCGATTGGAATACGGTATTTGTTGAGGTTCCGATCGAAACATTCAATCCCGTGAAGACAGTCAACGACCTTTTACGCAAAGAACATCAGCAATAATTGCCACGATTACGATAGCAAAGGGCTTGTAAGGTGAGGAATATCCTCCGTACAAGCCCTTTGTTTTTTATAAAAAGTCAGGAACATCACCCAAACAATCTTTCATCTTTCAGGAAAATGGTCGGCAATACGGTCAATCAATCCTTCTTCAGAAGATAATTGGGAAGGGCACGTGTTGGCTTAACGGTGATTTGTCCGTTGACTTTCTTACAGATGAGGCACTCCTTTTTTAATGTCCTGCGATTGAAATTGAATACATAGTTCGGATTGAAATGCACGCCATCTATTCGTACTTCGAAGTGAAGATGCGCCGTTGTTGCCCGGCCCGTGCGACCTGTCAGGGCAATAGGGGTGCCGGCCTTGACGACATCGCCTGGTTTTACGAGGTTCTTAGAATTATGACTATAGACCGTTTCCAGTCCATTGTAATGACGAACAACTATGACATTGCCATAGGCGGCGTAGGGTTTAGCAAGGCGAACTACTCCGTCGAAAGCAGAAACGATCGTATCATTCGGGCGTGTCTTGATGTCATAACCCGAATGGTGCTTACGTTTCCCTCCATAAGGTGAAATAACATAGCCGTTAGGAAGCGGAAAAGCATAGTCGTCTTCTTGAATAAGGGAGAGATCAACGATCTCTGTCGAGCTGTTTTTGAAGCGTAATGGATCCTGCACTCCGATGTGGTTGATTTCACGATCGGTAAATTTTGTCGTGATCGGTTTTCTTGGGGAGTCGATCGTATCCAATTTTCCACTGCTGACAAACGGCGGAAACTCCACCTTGGGCACCTCGATTCGTGTCGTAGGATATTTGGCTTCTACCAGTCTTGGCTCGTGATATTCGTTTTTTGCTTTTTTGACGGAGATGGCTTCTGCGACGGCCAAGGGTATGACCGCCAGCAGACAACCGATATAAAATATATGTTTTGTTTGAAGAAACTTCATATTTGAGCTTTTTTTCAGCACAAATGTACGAGAAAAAGCGCTTAATTGCAATCTAAAAAATCTTTATTCTTCCTCTACTTTGTATACTGGCTTGGTCAATTCGCGGAAAGTATAGCAACTCATCATATTGCATAAAGGAAGAGCTATCAGAAGGCCTACCCCAAAAAGACACAATCCGATGACGGCCAAAAGCAACTGTGTCAAGAGAAGCAACACGAGAAATCCCATCTTCCCTTGCGTAAGCTGCCAACTTTTTTTGATAGCCTCGATAGGTCCGGCATCTTCTTCCAAAATATAGAGTGAATAGAATTGCAATCGCATGGTGAGATAGAAGCCCGGAATAATCAACAAAACAAATCCGATGACAACGGCAAGGCCAACAAGCACCGTGGCAATCATCATGTTGATGATTTTACCGATAGGCTGCAAGTAGGCCGAGAATTGCGGTTCTTCTCCATCAATGGTCTGCAACATGTTTTTGGCATATCCAAGACTGAAGATAATAGAGATGACCCAACTGATCAGATTACTTACGATAGTACCCGCAAGAGATTTGTTCAATGGGGTCATGAATACACTCAAGGTAACGCTAATCAGCACATACCCGATCAACAATCCGGCTAAGATCCAGATTTGCGATTTGCACAATCTCCAGCTGGGCCGGAAAATGTCTGAAACTTGGATGGTTTGGCTCATGATTATATACTTTTGAATTAATTTTCCAAATATAATCTATTTTTCGAAAAAATCCAAATGCTATACCATACAAATAGCGAAACCATTCAAATTTCATCCGAACAAAATCATTTCTTTTCGCTTTTCTCGCGGACAGGTTGCCGGAGGAAGAAATTGGCAAGGATGGCTCCCGATACATTATGCCATACGCTGAATATGGCCCCAGGTATCGTAGCCAGCGGATACTGGGCAAAGTGAACGGTAGCCAACGACGTAGCCAATCCTGAATTTTGCATGCCCACCTCGATAGAGACGGCACGGCATTTTGTAGTGTCCATCTTCATCAGTTTGGCAGCACCATAGCCCAATGCATAGCCAAATACGTTATGGAGAATCACAACGACGAGAATCAACAATCCGGAGGTCATGATCTTGGCTGAGTTGGCACTCACCACAGCTCCGACAATTGCCACGATTGCCAAGGTTGAGATCAGAGGCAACAACTCAGCTGCCGACTCTGCAAATTTAGAAAAATAGTGGTTGAAGACAAAGCCCACGGCAATAGGGAGAATCACCACCTGTATGATGGAGAGGAACATGGCAACCATATTCACATCAACCGTCTCACCGGCATAAAGATAGGTGAGAAACGGCGTCATGAATGGTGCCACGAGGGTTGAAACAACCGTTATGCCGACCGACAAAGCCACATCGCCTTTCGAGAGATAGGTCATTACATTGGAAGAGGTTCCACCCGGGCAGGTGCCCACCAAGATGACGCCCACCACCAACTCGGGCGAAAGATGGAAAGTTTTTACCAGTAGAAAAGCCAACAATGGCATGATAGTAAACTGCGCAATACAACCGATGACCACATTCTTGGGCTGGCTGAATAGCACCTTGAAGTCGTCAGGTTTCAAGGTAAGTCCCATACCGAACATGACAATTCCCAACAAGGGATTGACGTAACTCGTTTTGATAAAGCTGACACTCGTCGGGACGAAGAGAGCCAACAATGCCATGGCAATGACGATAGCTGCCATGTGCTTGCTGAAAAAGCGTGATATCTTTATTAGAAAATCCATTGATATTTAATATTTTGAGTTCATTTCATTTGTGCGTAACAATACATTGTGCCGTAGATGGTCGCCATAGAAAAAAAGCTCTTGCAAGTGCAGGTTTCCTACCGGGAATAGGCTTTGCAAGGCTTCAAGAAAGTAGCGTTGCGGATCAATTCCATCGACAATGAGGACATGATGCTCTGGGTCAACGCTCACCGTGACCGGAGTGTTGGCATCATTCGCCACGACTGCCGTCCCATAAGGGAAGCGGTGATCATCTGATTTGGCGGGCTGCCCCACGGCAAGGAGCAGGGCCGGAGTGGCAGCGGTTGTCCAAGAGACAGGGTTGATGCATGCAATATTGTCCTGACACAACAACGGGCAGATGGCACCGGTTGTTGTGACACTGTTGAAGTTGACGGTCACTCCACAGGCGATAGAGTCCTGCGCCGGTCGGATATGTGATGTATGGTGGCCCGCCTGGGTTATCGTATCGTTGGCCGTAATGCCGAAGCCCACCACATAGGCCGCAATCAATCGGTTGTAGGTCTCGTCGTCCATGTGTTTCAACACCTCCGTCACCATCTTTCCGCCTTGGCTATACCCCGCCAATATAAAGGGTCTTCCACTGTTGAAATGCTTCAGGTAGTGATCAAAAGCCGCCAAGACATCGGCCGTAGCTATCTTATAAGCCTCAACAGATGGCTCACCTTCGAGAGCTCCAAACGTAGCCTGCCGATAGTAGGGCAAGAAGAGATTGGCCCCGGTAGCGAAAATGGTATCGGCCAGCTCGGCAGAAAGCCTCCAAGCCTCGAGATGGTCGGCCCTTGTCGGGTCGGCATTGCCGTGTTGGTTGCCCTCTTCGTCTGTCCAAAGCGAGACGCATGTCGGCAACAGATAGAAAACATCCGGTCGGGTGGCATCGACAGAAGTAAGGCGTGCTTTGCCATCATACCACAAAGCCGTGTCGGCCCAGTTGAGCGATGTACCGTCTGTCGGCTCATTGTCTGAGTCGTTTGTCGGCTCGTCTATATTTGTTTTGCAGCAAGGCAACAAGACGAGTGCCCATAAGAGGACGAATAAAGAATGCTTTAATTTATACGTTATCATAGTTTTGTGTATTATACCACTATATAATGTTTCGATTGCCATTATTTCATTCCTATCATTTTTCCCCCACTAATACCGGCTATTACATTTCATCGAGCCGGAAAAGAGTATATGACAAGGCGGGACAAAGGTACAAATAAATCAGATACTTAAAAATAGCTTCCGACGATTCGGAAAACCCTTCGGCTATTGCAAGAAGTTTTCTCCCGAGAAAACTGCAGTTCATTCGGGAGAAAACTGGAGTTTCATGCCGAATAAACTGCAGTTTTGTGCCGAGAAACTTTTTGAAAACTCTGCCATTATTTTTCACGACATGGGATAGTTGTGGAAGAAGGGTCGGCATGAAGAGGTTGTAAAGATTATTTTTTAAGGAGATTTGGCAAGATGAGATAAAATCTCTAACTTTGCCCTTTTGATTCAGATAGCGTTCAAAAGTACGTTTTTTTCGGCAATTTCAGGCCGGCAAAGAGTGTGCTCGGTTGGATGAATTGAGACAGAACAATATTAAAAGACAACTAAAATAGTATTATCGTGGCTGATACAAAGTACATTTTTGTGACAGGCGGCGTGGTTTCTTCTTTAGGTAAAGGAATTATTTCCGCATCATTGGGTAAGTTGCTCCAAGCTCGTGGCTATAACGTGACTATCCAAAAGTTTGACCCGTATATCAATATTGACCCGGGTACGTTGAATCCATACGAACATGGTGAATGTTATGTGACCGTCGACGGGCACGAAGCAGACTTGGATCTGGGACACTACGAACGTTTCCTGAACATCCCGACGACACGCGCCAACAACATCACAACGGGACGTATTTACCAAAGTGTAATCAACAAAGAACGCCGTGGCGATTATTTGGGAAAAACCGTACAGGTTGTTCCTCACATCACCGACGAAATCAAGCGCAACGTCAAACTGTTGGGCAACAAATACAAATTCGACTTCGTCATTACTGAAATCGGTGGTACCGTAGGTGATATCGAATCGCTTCCATTCATGGAAAGCGTACGCCAGCTGAAATGGGAATTGGGCAAGAACTGTATCTGCGTTCACTTGACATACGTTCCTTATATCGCAGCAGCAAAAGAGTATAAGACAAAGCCGACGCAACACTCTGTCAAAGAGTTGCAGTCGTTGGGTATCCAACCTGATATTTTGGTGCTCCGCACAGAACGCGAACTGACCAGCTCTTTGCTGAAGAAGGTGGCCCTGTTCTGTAACGTTACTCCCGAATCGGTTATCCAGTCGATCGACGTTCCGACCATTTACGAGGTACCGTTGGTTTTGCAACGCCAGAAGATGGACGAAATCGTTCTGCAGAAGACAGGCTTAGAAGTTGGTCCTACCCCGGAAATGAAGGCATGGAAAGAGTTCTTGAATAAGAAAGCAACTGCTACAAAGATAGTGAAGATCGGTTTGGTCGGCAAGTATGTTGAATTGCAAGACGCCTACAAATCAATCGACGAATCCTTGTTGCAGGCTGCCATCTACAACCATCATAAGCTGGATCTTCACCTGTTCCACTCAGAAAAGCTGAACTACGAAAACGCAGCAGAGCAGTTGAAAGATATGGACGGCATCTTGATTGCCCCTGGTTTCGGCCAGCGTGGTATAGAAGGTAAGTTTGCTGCGCTGAAATATGCGCGCGAACACGATGTTCCTTGCCTGGGTATCTGCCTCGGCATGCAGTGTATGGTCATCGAATATGCCCGTGACGTATTGGGATATAAGGATGCCAACTCGACAGAGATGGAACCAAACACGACACACAAGGTGATCGACTTGATGGAAGAGCAGAAGAATATCACCAACATGGGCGGTTCTATGCGCTTGGGTGCTTACGATTGCGTCTTGAAGAAAGGTTCAAAAATCTACGAAGCTTACCAACAAGAGCATATTCAAGAGCGCCATCGCCATCGTTTCGAGTTCAATAATGAATACAAGCACCAATTCGAGGAGGCCGGCATGATGTGCACCGGTGAAAACCCCGAGACCAACCTGGTGGAGGTAGTAGAAGTTCCGGCATTGAAATGGTATGTAGGCGTACAATACCACCCGGAATACAACAGCACCGTCGTGAAGCCGAACCCGTTGTTCTTGAGCTTTGTCAAAGCAGCTATTGAAAACAAAGAAAAATAATCGGAAGAATGGATAAAAACACAATCATAGGTTTTATACTTATCGGTGTCGTTCTCTTCGGATTCAGTTGGATGAATCGTCCTACTCCGGAGCAAATCGAGGCGCAGCGCCACTATCAAGACTCCATTGCGCAAGTCGAATTGGCAGCGCAAGCCGAAATGGAGAAGCCAACCGCCGGTCCGGCCGATGCATTGGCCGACTTGCCCGACTCGGTCCGTACCGCCCAATTGCAAAACAGCTTCGGAGCTTTTGCTTCGCTGATGAGCGGAAACGAGGAGTATGTGACATTGGAAAACGAAAAGGTTGAAGTAAAGCTGAGCACCAAAGGCGGACGCGTAGTAGAAGCCACGCTGAAGGAATACGACAACTACAAAGGTGAACCGATCGTGTTGTTCACGGAAGATAAGTCTGCGCTCAACTTGACGCTGATCACAGCAGCCAACCGAATGGTCAATACCGGCGATCTCTATTTCACACCGGTGAAAGGGGCGGATGCCAACAGCCTGACGATGCGTCTGCAATTGAGCGAAGGTCGTTCGTTGGATTTCAACTATTCACTGACAGCCGACGACTACAAACTGGACCTCACCATCAAAGCAAATGGATTGAACGGCATCTTGTCGCCGAAAGCCAATACGCTGAACCTCACTTGGGAGCAAGACATTCTTCAGCAAGAGAAGGGGCGTAAATTCGAAGACCGTTACGTCGAATTGCACTACAAGTTGTGGGGCGACGATGAAAAATACATGAGTGCAGCAGGAAATGCTGAAAAGACTCCGAAAGAGACACTGCAGTGGATCGGCTACAAAGACATGTATTTCTCTACCGTGTTGGCGGCCAAGAACGGATTCAAAGATGTATCGCTGAGTTCGAAATCGAACCCGACCGGCGATTATATGAAAAGTTTCCGCTCGACAGCTTCCATCGATTTCGATTTGTTGGGCAACCAACCGACCGAATTGGAGTACTACTTCGTACCGAACAAGTTCGCGTTGCTGAAAAAGTACAACAAGAATTTGGCAGACGGACAAGAGAAACCTCACATGGAGAAGCTCGTTCCACTGGGATGGGGTATATTCCGTTGGGTGAACCAGTACTTCATCATTCCGATGTTTGACTTCTTGGGCAAGTTTATTTCCAATTATGGTCTGCTGATCTTCATCATGACGGTAATCGTGAAATTGATTCTTTTCCCACTGACGTACAAGTCTTATATGTCGTCGGCCAAGTTGCGCGTACTGCGTCCTCAAGTGGAAGCGATCAATGCCAAGTATCCCAACAAGGAACAGGCCATGGACAAACAGCGCGAAATCATGGAACTCTACAGCAGAGCCGGTGCCAGTCCGATGAGTGGTTGCTTGCCAATGTTGCTGCAGATGCCGATCTTGATTGCGCTCTTCATGTTCTTCCCGTCAGCCATTGAGCTGCGTCATCAGAGTTTCTTGTGGGCTCAAGACTTGTCCACCTACGATGCCGTTGTCAGTTGGAATGCTCAAATACCATTGATCTCCACCTATTTTGGCAACCACATCAGCTTGTTCTGTCTGTTGATGACCATCACCAATATCGCTTATACGAAGTATAACATGGAGATGACCAACACCGGTCAGGAGCAGATGCCGGGTATGAAAGCGATGATGTATATGATGCCGCTGATGTTCCTGTTCATTTTCAACAGCTATGCATCAGGTTTGACCTACTATTACTTCATCTCCACGTTGATTACAATCGGACAGACACTCTTCTTCCGCTACTCTGTCAACGAAGAGAAGCTGTTGGCCAAGCTGGAAGCCAACAAGCGCAAACCGATGAAAAAGTCAGGTTTCATGAAACGCTTGGAAGAGGCTCAGAAGATGCAAGAAGAACAATTGAAACGTCAACAGGAGCAATTGAAACACCAACGCGAAGAACGTCAGAACAAAAAGCGGAACGCATAAGCATTACTCTTGAGATGAAAGACCATTCATCTCGTCCTCAATAAAAAAGGTCGGCATGATTTTATTTTTTCATGCCGACCTTTTTCTTTTTTCATGCCCATGATTTTTTTCATTCATGCCCATGATTTTGGGAGCCGATCAAGTATTTCTTTCGTTAAGCATCTTAAAATCTTACTCCTTAAAATGCTCATTTTTGCCTAACAAATATTACCTTTGCAGCGTTTAAACAAAAATTTTTACCGAAAATGAAAAGAATGATTTTTAGCTTATGCTTAGTGATGTTGATGGGATTCGAGATGGATGCGCAAGCTCAATCATTGAAAAGTATCTTGTCTTCTTCTACCATCAAAAATGCAGTGAACGCTATTACCGGTGGACAAACGGTTTCTACAACAAATATCGAAGGAACATGGACCTACTCCAACCCGGCTGTTGCCTTGGAGGGCGACAATGTATTGAAAAACATTACAGGAAGTGTAGCCGCCACAGAGCTTGAGAAGAAAGTACAAACTTACTGCGAAAAGTTCGGATTAAAAGAGGGAACGATGAGTTACACCTTTAATACAGACAGCACATTCAAGTGCATATACAAAGGGAAAACGATCAATGGTACTTACTCTTTGAATCAAAGCGACAAGACCATCACCATGAACTTCGGCAAATTATTGAAACAGTCTTCTGTCACCTCTATCACCGGCAGCGTATTGCTCAGCAACAATCAGTTGGATCTCTTGTTCAATGCAGACAAGATGTTCTCCTTGTTGAGCAAACTCTCTGCTATTACCAACAACTCAACCTTGAAATTGGCCAACAATTTGGCTTCACAATACAAAAGCATGAAGGTTGGTTTCGAACTGAAGAAATAATAAAAGACAGCCTATGCTCCTCCCCTATTTGCAAAAAGGACGAATCGAAGCAGGCTGCGACGAAGCAGGACGCGGATGTTTGGCAGGGGCTGTTTATGCAGCCGCTGTCATCTTGCCGCCCGACTTCAAGAACGAACAGCTGAACGACTCCAAACAATTGAGCGAGAAACAACGCTATGCCTTGCGGCAAGTCATCGAACAAGAAGCCGTTGCTTGGGCCATTGGCATCGTATCCCCCGAAGAGATTGACAAAATCAACATTTTGAATGCCTCTTTTTTGGCCATGCACAGGGCCATTACTCAGCTGAAAACAGTGCCGGAGCACTTATTGATTGACGGAAACCGCTTCAATCCATACCCCAATATTCCACATACGACCATCGTCAAAGGAGATGGAAAATATCTATCCATTGCGGCTGCATCAATATTGGCCAAGACCTATCGAGACGATTATATGAATCGTTTGCACGAAGAATTTCCTTATTATGACTGGGACCACAACAAAGGTTACCCAACAAAGAAGCACCGTGCAGCTATCGCCCGGCATGGAACGACCCCCTATCACCGTATGAGTTTCAATCTGTTGGGCAACGAGCAGCTTACATTCGATTTCTAATGAACGGAATGATGAAAAGCAGCGGCAAGCAGCAGACCATCACCCATACGAAAAAGAGTTGATAACCGATCTGTTCCTGAATCCATCCTGAAACCATACCCGGCAACATCATGCCCAATGCCATAAAGCCTGTGCAAATGGCATAGTGGGAAGTTTTGTATTCACCCTCGGCAAATTGCATCAAATACATAGTGTAACCTGTGAAGCCAAACCCATAGCCGAACTGTTCGATCGCCACACAACTATTAACCATCAGGAAACTTTCCGGCAAGACATAAGCCAAATAGAGATAAACCAAGTTAGGCAATGAAATGGCCAATGCCATAGGAATGATCCAACGCTTCAAACCATTGCGGGCAATGCAAACACCGCCCAGGACACCGCCCAGCAACAAGGCAACGACTCCTACCGTTCCATAGACGAACCCCACCTGTCCGGTACTCAATCCCATACCGCCTGCCTCTGCTTTATCCAACAAGAATGGTGAGGCAAGTTTCACCAATTGTGATTCGCCCAAGCGATATGTCAACATAAAAATAAGGGCCGGAACAATGCCCGGCTTCCGAAAGAAGGAGATGAAAGTCTGCAAGAAGTCGCTCCACAACGTGCTGACTGTCACATCTTTGCGCAAAGCATCAGCTTCAGGCTTCGGGAGTATATATTTGTGCCACAGTGCCAAACCGATGAAAAGACCAGCCATAAGGAAAAAAATCAAGCTCCATGCCAAGGGAATATTCCCCAGCCGATACTCCAAAAGTCCGGCCAACATCACCAACAACCCTTGGCCCGTGATCATGGCGACGCGATAGAACGTGTTGCGGATTCCGATGAAAAAGGCCTGCTTCTCCTCGGTCAGGCCCAACATATAAAAGCCATCGGCGGCAATGTCATGGGTAGCCGAACTGAAAGCCATCAGCCAAAAGAACGCCAATGTCGTTTGAAAAAAAGCATCGCCCGGCAACACGAAGGCGACACCTGCCAAGGCGGCACCGATCAACAACTGCATAGTATAGACCCACCATCGTTTTGTTTTGATCAGATCGACGAATGGGCTCCACAATGGTTTGATAACCCAAGGGAAATAAAGCCAACTCGTATAGAGTGCAATCTCTGTGTTCGATACTTCCAACCGCTTGTACATGATGACAGAGAGCGTCATCACCGCTACATAGGGGAGCCCTTCGGCAAAATATAAAGAGGGGATCCAAGCCCAAGGTGTTTTTATATTTTTCATCTGCTATACCTTTCTTTTATTTTAATGTAAACGCATCCGCATCGCTTCCGACTGGGAATTTCCTTCTAAATGTTTCCAACTCGCCCTTCGACAGCAATGTGGTCTCGGCAAACAGTTCTTCATTGCCGGCATCCAACAACGCCTTCCCTTTGGGTGAATAAACGACTGAGTCGCCACGATATAGGAAGCCATGCCCATCAACTCCCGAGCGGTTGACACCACAAACGTAGGCTTGATTCTCAATAGCACGCGCCATCAGCAACGGTTTCCATACGGAAGCGCGGGCTTCGGGCCAGTTGGCCATATACAAAGCCAAGTCGTATGCGGCCCCGACATTGCGGCTCCACACCGGAAAGCGCAAGTCGTAGCAGACAAAAAGAGCAATGTTCCATCCTCGGTAAGCAACGATTGTCGGCCGTGTACCCGGCGTATAATGTTTGTTTTCGCCTGCCATACTGAACAGATGGCGTTTATCGTAGCAGGAAATAGTGCCATTAGGCTCGATAAAGAATGCGCGGTTATAGTAGTGTTCTTCCTCTTCGGCAATAAAGCTGCCCGCCACAGCCAACCCATAAGTAGCAGCCCAACGGCGTACAGTCGTCATGGTTTCGCCCTCCATCGTATCAGCCAACCGCTGCGGAGCCATTGAGAAGCCTGTTGTAAACATCTCGGGCAATACGACCAAGTCGCTGCCGCCTGCCAACGAAGCCACCTGCCTCTCGAAAAAATCCAAATTTGCATGTCGCTCTTCCCAGGCGATGGGAGCCTGAATCATGCTTATTTTCAAATCCGATTCCATAAATTCTTCTTCATCATATAGACGAGTCCACTGTCTGACACGCTGAGTGCTCATTTCAAAGATATGAACTATTCACTCAAACCGAACGCATCGAATCAGTCTATTCGTCTGTTGTTCATTGTCAACATTCTTCTTCATCGGAGAGATTTCCGGATCACACTTTCTTATTGTATACCAACAACTTATCATTCATCCAATTCTTTTCGAAAAAAACATTGGTGTTTCTGATCAAAAACACGGATGTTTTTCGGGAAAAATACGGGTGTTTTTCGAAAGAAACATTGGTGTTTTTTTCAGACAACCTATTGGGTGTTTTTCCGACAGACTTTTACCGATAAAAAAAAGATGTCCATCCCCCTCTGCCTTCATCAAGAAAGAAGAGAAAGATGGACAAATGTAAAAATTTTAATTCAAATAAACAAGAGGCCCTTTTATCCGCCAAAGTTTTCAGGATGGCACCCTTTGATATCTTTATAATAGGAACGAATCTCCGCAATATCGCGCTCGGCATCGCCCGTCGGTTGGAACACTTTCAAGATGCCCACCTCTTTTTTCGCATAATCGAAATAGGCCAAAAGGATGGGAACTTGTGCTTTCAGCGCGATATAATAGAAGCCGCGCTTCCATTCATCCACTTTTTTGCGTGTTCCCTCGGGGGTGATGGCCACCTGAAAGCGATCGCGCGAGTGAAACATTTCGGCCACCTGGTCTGTCATCGACGTATGACGCCCGCGATCGATGGGGATACCGCCCATACTCTTGAACATCAATCCCAACGGAAAGAAGAACCATGCTTTCTTCATCAAGAAGCCGGCCGTCAATCCGAGCGAGGTATACATTAATTTACCGACAACAAAATCCCAATTGCTGGTGTGCGGAGCGACACAAATCACACATTTCTTCAACTCCACCCCTTCGGCGGCTCCTAATTTCCACCCGGCCACATGCAGGAGAAATTTACAAATTTGTTGCTTCATTACAAGGCTTTACTTGTTCAACGATGCGATTTCGTCAGCAATAGCATTTATTTCCTGCTGAAAATCGGCTTTCAGTTTCTTGTAATAAGCCTTTACCAAAGCCGGATTCTTACCGCCCTCAGCGCTGACGCGACCGACATATTCGTCTTGCACATCCAAGATACGGGCCAACAATTTTTCGGCTTTCTCTTTGTCTGTGCCCGGAATATATAATGTGCTGAACAACGTTTCTGCGAATAAATCGCCAACGGCATAAGCAATCTCTTTCTTCAATAATCTTCTATTTGCCATACTCTTTTAATTTTATGAATTTGTGCAAAGCTACAAATTTTAAGGTATAAATCAACCCATCACCTATAAGAAAAAGAAGAAAAAAGAGTACCTTTGCAACCGAATAGCAAGATTGTTACGATTTTCACACAAGAAAAAACAAACAAAAAGCATGACGAATGTAAAAGATATGCCTGATTACACTTTCGAAAGCAGTTGGGAAGTTTGTAACAAAGTGGGCGGAATATACACAGTGTTGTCGACAAAAGCGAAAACACTACAGCAACTGACTCCGGACAGAATCATTTTCATCGGGCCGGACGTATGGGCCGGAGCAGCGCCGGCCGACTTCGAAGAAGACAATTCGCTGTTCAGCGATTGGAAAGCCGAGCTTGAACGCACAAATACATTGAACGTCAAAATAGGAAGATGGAAAGTACCGGGTAATCCTCCTGTCATTTTGGTGGATTTCAAGCCTTTCTTTTCAGAGAGAGACGCACTGTTTTTCACCATGTGGGAGCAGTTTCAGGTCAACTCACTGCATGCCTATGGCGACTATGACGAGTCTTGCATCTTCGCCTATGCCGTCGGAAAAGTAGTAGAAAGCTTCTACCATTTCTATCATTTGGAGAACAAAAAAGTGGCAGCCCTCATGAACGAGTGGATGCTCGGCATGGCTGCCCTCTATATTCAAAAGCAATTGCCGAAAGTGGCTACATTGTTTACGACACACGCCACGTCGATCGGCCGCTCCATCGCAGGAAACAACAAGGCCCTCTACGCTTATATGGATGGTTACAACGGCGACCAGATGGCATATGAACTGAATATGGAAGCCAAACATTCGATCGAAAAGCAGACGGCACACTATGTCGACTGCTTTACGACCGTCAGCGATATCACAGCACGCGAGTGTAAACAGCTGTTGGACAAAGAGCCGGACATCGTAACCCCCAATGGATTCGAGCCGACATTCGTCCCGACTCGCTTCGAGCACACCAAGAAACGAGCCGAGGCTCGCAAGACATTGATCAATATGGCCGAGAAACTGTTGGGCTATTCGATTGATCCGGACGTGATGCTCGTCTCTACCAGCGGACGCTATGAGTACCGCAACAAGGGAATCGACGTATTCATCGAAGCGATGAACCGCATCCGCACGTCCGTACGCCTGCAACGTGAAACCATTGCCTTCATCATGGTTCCGGCTTGGGTGAAAGAAGTTCGTTCAGACTTGCAGAAGATGATCGAGACAGACTATCCGAACAAGGAAAAAGCACAGTGCCCGTTCATCACACACTGGCTCAACCAAATGCAGGAAGACCGTGTGCTCAACTATATTTTAAGCGCGGGATTCAGAAACGACAAGGAAGACAAACTGAAGATCATCTTCATTCCTTGCTATTTGAACGGCCACGATGGTATCTTGAACAAGAGTTATTACGACATTTTGATCGGCATGGATGCCACAGTCTATCCTTCTTATTATGAGCCATGGGGTTACACTCCGTTGGAAAGTATCGCATTCGGCATTCCGACCATCACCACCAACTTGGCCGGCTTCGGCTTGTGGGCACAGAAAGCTGGGGTATCAGGAAAGGATGTAAAAGAGGGCGTGGCCG
>CAVJQR010000044.1:12545-15876 GCA_963651605.1 Agathobaculum sp. | reverse complement strand
ATTGATAATGAAAAGAAAGAATAGTATATTTGCAATAGCTTTTTAATAAAAAGAAATGAAAATGATGAAAAAGATTTATTTGGTAATGGTCATGGCGATGTTGAGCCTGGCCGGTTATGCACAAGACCTTTCCTTCAATGTGAAAGCAGGCGTGAACTTGAGTTCTTATACGGGTGCTGACGCTTCGGGCGCAGAATATAAACCGGGTGCTCGTGTGGGCGTCGGTTTGGAATATGCATTCAACGATATGGTTTCTTTCCAACCTTCGTTGTTCTTCTCGCAGAAAGGAGCGAAGTATTCTTATGCATTGTCAGATCTTCACATCGAAGAGTTGTCGAAATATGTAAATGCCAATGCAAAATTGACCGTAAATCAGTTGTATTTGGAGTTGCCGATCGATGTTTTGTTCCGTTTTGAGGTGGCAAATAACACCAACTTCACGATTGCAACCGGTCCTTATGTGGCATATGGAGTCGGCGGTAAGACGAAAGTTGACGTTGATGCCAGCATTCTTGGCATTCTTTCTTACCAAACAAAAGTGACAGATTTCGATACTTACAGCAAATGGAACATATACGGTATGAGCATCCAGCCGATGAAACGTTTCGATGCCGGATGGAACTTGGAGTTGGGTATGGAGTTTGGCCAGTTCTTGGTAGGTATCAACTCGCAGTTCGGATTCTTGAAGGTGTGTGAAATCGAGCCGGTAAATGGCTTGAACATTACAGCACCTGAAATCCACAACATCAATTTCGGTCTCAATGTTGGCTATAAATTCTAAAAGCCTCTTCTTGAAATAAGAAAAAAATAGACGGGAAGTGTCACAGTATTTGCCGAACAATTTGTAGTTTTCTCGGTATAAAACTAAAGTTTTCTCCCGAATGAACTGCAGTTTGTTCGGCATAAAACTGCAGTTTTGTGCCGAGAAACTTTTTTAAAACCGGAATGTTTTAAAAAAGGAAGTAGGCATTGAGCGTCAGATGAATGCCGAAAAGTTGAGGATGTTTGGGCATAGGATATACAAAACCTTTTCCTCGAAAGTGAAAAGCAGTCTCATGGTAGGGAAAAAATAGCAAACCCTGCTGTGAGATTGTTTTTTTAGTTTAAAATTTATTTCATACATTTGTAGATAAAAAACAAGCAATCGACAGCATGAAATTGAGCGATAAATGGTTTAATGCCTTCTCCGAAAATGAAAAAGGCGATCTGATTACAATCTACGGCCGCGACGACTTGGACGAGTTCGTCACTTCGGGTAAGTTTAAGGAACGGGTAGAGGTGACATGGAAATACAAACCCGACGAGAAAAGCCTTCCGTACGACGACGAAGCCGAACTGATGGAAACGGTCGAAGCCACCTTGCGCAAAGTGATGGAAAAGGATAAATTGGCCATTTTGAGCAGTATCTATACAGGCGGAGGCGAACGCATTTGGGTGTTCTACGCGCGCACGGCCCGCGTCTTTGGCGAACGATTGAACGAGGCCTTGAGCACTTTCGATCTGCTGCCCATCTCCATTTATGTGGAAGTCGACCCCGATTGGGAAGAATATAAGGATATGTATGAAATGAAATCGTGGGCAGCCGATTAATTTTCTTCCATTCATCCACCAAGAAACTATTGCGCTTTTGAAGTGAATACGTTATCTTTGTACAAGTGAAAAACAACGAGCGAGATTATGGCGAAGAAAATCAAGTTGAGAGTTCAAGGACTTACCACCAGTCAGGTGCAGTCGGGTGCTTATGCCTTGATATTGGCTGAGGTGGAAGGTGCTCATCGTATCCCCGTTATAGTGGGAACTGCCGAGGCCCAATCTATCGCGATTGCGTTGGAGCGCATCGTTACTCCCCGCCCTTTGACGCACGATTTGTTTGTCACGCTTACCCACTCTTTTGGCATATTGGTGCAAGAAGTGTTCATTTACCGCTTTGCGGACGGTGTTTTCTATTCCGAGCTTGTCCTGTTCGATGGCGAGCGTCAGGTGCGGATCGATTCGCGAACATCGGATGCAATCGCCATTGCACTGCGCATGCATGTCGATATTTACACCACAGATGAGGTCGTGAAGGAATGCGGATTGCTGTTTGACGACTCGATAAAAGGCGAGGAGGATGACAGCAATGAAGAGCTTTCCCCGACTGCCGGCAATGAAGATTTGCTGCCAAGCGACTTCGATGATCAAGAAAAATTGCAAGATTGGCTCGGTTCGCTTTCAGAAAGTGTATTGGCCGAGAAGTTGGACGAGGCGATTGCTTCAGAGAACTATGAATATGCCAAGGTTTATCAAGAAGAATTGTCTAAACGAAAAAATAAATAATAGAATATGGTTGAAACGGCAGGTTTTGGTATCATGTCATTGGTGCGAGGAGTATGTGGCGTGTTGTCCGTAGTGTTAATCTCCTATTTGTTGAGTTACGATAGAAAACATATTGATTGGAAGCTGGTAGGCGGTGGCCTCTTTTTGGAAATAGTGCTGGCTTTGTCCATTTTGTATGTCCCGATCGTGGGGAATATATTCAAATCGTTCGGCATCATCTTCGTGAAAATCATGGACTTTACCAATGCCGGCTTGGAGTTTTTGCTGGGCCCGTATGCCAACAAAGCGTCGGGGTTCAGCTTTTTGTTACACTCCTTGCCGATCGTTATCTTCTTCTCTGCATTGGTTTCCATCTTCTATTATTGGGGCGTCATCCAGCGGGTTGTCGGTTGCCTCTCGTGGTTGCTTCGTAAAGTGATGAACATTTCAGGAACAGAAGGATTGGTCTCTTGCGGAAATATCTTCTTGGGTATGACCGAGTCTCCTGTTTTGATCAAGAATTATTTGCCGTCGATGACCAAATCGGAGCTCTTCTTGGTGATGGTTTCCGGAATGGGTACCATAGCCGGTTCCGTAATGGGAAGTTATGTCGGCATGTTGGGCGGCACCGATCCTGCAGCGCAGCAGATGTTTGCGACCCACTTGTTGTCGGCATCCGTTATGGCTGTTCCCGGTTCGATCGTCATTGCCAAAATCATTTGTCCGCAGACGGAAGAAATTATGGGCGATGGCAAAGCCAACTGGGGCGATGAAGGCCATGCCAATGTCTTGGGGGCTATTTCGTCAGGTACCGTTACGGGCGTGAAACTGATGTCGAACATTGCAGCGATGTTGCTGGTGTTCATTTCGTTGGTGGCGATGCTGAACTTCGTGACAAACAATGTAATAGGACATTATACGGGAATCAACGATTGGATTGTCCGTGTTACCGACGGAAAATCGGAAGGGTTGACATTCCAATTCATATTGGGTGTCATCACGGCTCCTTTCATGTGGCTGATCGGAGTACCGACAG
>CAVJQR010000044.1:0-12535 GCA_963651605.1 Agathobaculum sp. | reverse complement strand
ATGCAACAGTGGAGAGATGCCGGGGTGTTCCTTTCACAAAAATCGGTGATCATGGCTACTTATATATTATGTGGTTTTGCCAATATCTCATCTATCGGTATCTTATTGGGTGGATTGGGCGTATTGGCTCCCGAGAAGAAGGATTTGATCTCGCGCGTTGGTGTGCGGGCCATGATCGCAGGAGCCTTGGTTTCTGTCTTGTCGGCAACGATCATAGGTATGATTTTAGGATAACATTATGCAGATATTTTATGCTCCGGACATAGAATCGACATTGGTTCTTCCGGAAGAAGAGTCGGGTCATTGTGTGCGCGTGCTGCGGTTGGCGGTAGGAGATGAGATCCTGATCACCGACGGCAAGGGGTGTTTCTTTCAAGCGACAATCGCCGAAGCTCATCCCAAGCACTGCCGAGTGGAGATCGTCTCCTCATGGACACCCGAAAAACCATGGAAGGGCTACATTCATATAGCTGTTGCTCCGACAAAGAACATGGACCGGATGGAATGGTTTGCGGAGAAGTCAACAGAGATAGGCATTGATGAGATCACCTGCTTGAACTGTCGTTTTTCCGAAAGAAAAGAGGTGAAACCGGCTCGGCTCGAGAAGATTTTGGTAAGTGCCATGAAGCAATCGCAGAAAGCTACGTTGCCTCTGCTGAATGGCATGACCGATTTCAAAGAGTTTGTCAAGCGTCCTTTCGACGGACAGAAGTTTATTGCCCATTGCGAGAAGGGCGAAAAGCCCCTGATCAAGTCGATCTATCATCCGGGGGGTAACGTCTTGATATTGATCGGTCCGGAGGGAGACTTCAGTCCTGAGGAGATCCGGTTGGCTATCGAGCAAGGTTTCGAACCGATATCCTTGGGGAAAAGTCGGCTCAGAACCGAAACGGCGGCATTGACTGCTTGTCATACGATACAGATTATTAATCAATAAAAACAAGAGACCGTGAAAAAAGTATGGATTAGTTTGATGATGTGGGTGCTGGCTTTGCCACTCTTTGCTGCAGAAGTGGATACCATTTTGGTGAAGAGCAACAGCATGAACAAAAATATTAAGGTGGTGACGATTATTCCTGACATAGCAAAAGAAAAAGCTTGCCCCGTGGTTTATCTGTTGCATGGTCATGGGGGCTGTTACAATTCTTGGATAGTCGACTCGAAACCGGATCTTCCTCAGTTGGCAGACGAGAAGGGGATGATTATGATCTGCCCTGATGGCGAGAAAAGTTGGTATTGGGACAGCCCGTTGCATTCCGATGTGCGCTACGAAACCTTCATCTCATCTGAATTGATACAGTATGTTGACGCCCATTACCATACGATAGCCGGTCCGAAAGGCCGCGCCATTACCGGTCTCAGTATGGGGGGTCACGGTGCCATGTGGAATGCCATCCGCCATACAGACGTGTTTGGGGCCGCCGGATCTACCAGCGGAGGAGTGGACATTCGCCCTTTCCCCGACAGTTGGAACATGAAAGATCAACTCGGAGAAAAGAGCAAAAATCCACAGGTATGGGAAGAGCATACGGTGATCAACCTGGTGCCATCAATGAAAAATGGTGAGTTGGCGATGATTATCGACTGTGGTTATGACGATTTCTTCTTCGAAGTAAACAATAAATTTCACGAAGCTTTGCTCAAACAAGGCATAGATCATGACTTTTATGTGCGACCCGGTTCGCATACTCATAGCTATTGGAGTCGATCAATCGAGTATCAGTTGGTCTTTTTCGACCAGTTCTTTAGAACACAAAATAAGAAGAAATGACGGAGAAAGAGAAATGTAAAGCGGGCTTACTATACGATGCCAATTATGATCCGCAACTATTGGCTGAGCGAGAGGCGACGCAAGATAAATTGTATGATTACAATCGTTTGCGCCCTTCGCAGCAAGAAGAGCGCAAGGCATTGCTGAAGTCGATATTCGCCAAGACGGGTGAACAGTTGACAGTGATTTCACCTTTTGCTTGCGACTATGGCTATAATATTGAAGTAGGAGAGAATTTCTTTGCCAATTTCAATCTGGTAATTTTGGATGAGGCCCGCGTGAAGATTGGCGACAATGCTTTCATTGCCCCGAATGTAGCCATCTATACGGCGGGTCACCCGTTGCATGCTTCAGAACGAAACCAAGGATTGGAGTATGCCCGTCCCGTTACCATCGGCAATAATGTGTGGATTGGCGGAAATGTTGTGATACTGCCGGGCGTTACCATTGGCGACAATTGCGTGATTGGTGGCGGAAGTGTGGTGACAAAGGACATCCCCCCCTATTCATTGGCTGTAGGAAATCCTTGTCGGGTGATTCGAAAAATTGAAGAATAATAGAATGAAAAAGGATATAACTATGAAGTATTCAAAGATTATCTTTCTGTTCTCTCTCCTTATAGGGTTCGTTTCTTGTCAACAAGAACACTCGATCCGTTTCATGAGTTATAACGTGCGAAACGGGATGGGAATGGACGATGTGACCAATTACGAGCGGACAGCCCACGTGATTACCGAATGGAATCCGGACGTGGTTGCCCTACAAGAGTTGGACAGTGTAACGGAACGGAGCCATCAGAGGTATGTATTGGATGAATTGGCGAAGTTGACAGGAATGCATGCCACTTATTCTGCAGCGATTGATTTTTCAGGAGGAAAGTATGGCATCGGTATGTTGTCGAAAGAGGTTCCTCTACAAGTTTGGCGATATGCCTTGCCCGGGCGGGAAGAGCAACGCACCTTGCTGGTGGCAGAGTTCAAAGATTATGTTTGTTGCTGCATGCATTTGTCGTTGACAGAGGAAGATCGGATGCTCTCTTTGCCGATTTTACAGCAGGCTTTTGCCTCGTTTCAGAAGCCGTTGTTTATAGCCGGCGATTGGAATGCGACACCTGAATCGGCTTTTATCAAGCGCATTGACCGGGATTTTCTCTTCCTGACGGATACGACTCAGTTGACGTTCCCGGCTGATACTCCGAATTGTACGTTGGATTATATCGCATTGAGCAAGAATGGCCCGGCCTCCATTGTGGAGATGACAAGTGAAGTTGTTCCTGCATCCGAAGCATCCGATCATCGTCCTGTGGCTGTATCGCTGAGATGGAAAGGTGAAAAATAAAAAAATGACAAGAATGATGAGCGAAAAAAGCAGCTCATTGATAGCATATTAACTCTATTAAAATGGAAAAGTCATGAAGAAATGGATTCTGCTCTTGACAGGTTTATTAGCTTTAAATACGGCTATGGCGCAAAAAACAATAAAATTGTTTCCAAATGGAGCTCCCGGGGAAACAAAAAAAATGACAGAAACATGTGATGATACCGGGGCGCAGGTGGGAGGTATGAATGTCAAACGAATGAGCAACGTGGGTGAACCTGACATTACAATATACCCGGCCCAGTCGGATATTGCCTCGGGGGCAGCGATGGTTGTCTGTCCGGGTGGCGGATATGAGATCTTGGCCTACGATTTGGAAGGCACTGAGATTTGTGACTGGTTGAATGCAGTCGGTATCACCGCGGTATTGGTGAAATATCGTGTTCCTCGGAGAGAAAACAGACCAAAGCACGAGGCTCCGCTTCAAGATGTGCAACGAGCTATCAGCTATGTGCGCGCCAACGCTTCGAAATATAACATCGATCCGGACCGTATTGGGGTGATGGGCTTCTCGGCCGGGGCTCATTTGGCCGTGATGGCTTCCACCTCATTTAGCAAACGAAGCTATCCTGCCATCGATGATGTGGATAAAGTCAGTTGTCGGCCGGACTATTGTCTGTTGGTTTACCCGGCCTATTTGGATGGAGAAAACTTTGGTGTAGCACCAGAGATTCAAGTAACGAAAGAGGTACCCCCGACAATGATGATCCAAGCCGAAGATGACAGCAATTATATCAACAGTAGTCTCTTCTACTATTATGCCTTGAAAAAGGCAAAAGTGCCGGCATGGTTGCATCTTTATAGTACGGGCGGTCATGGATATGGCTTGCGTGATACGGGGTATATGGTGAACGAATGGCCCGACCGCGCCGAGGATTGGTTTCAAGAGATCGGCGTTTTCGATTGACATTATTTCAACCTTACAAACGAAGGTGATATTAATAGTAAAAAAAGCATAGGTGTTATAGAAAAAATGATGCCGATGTTTTTCCAAAAAGCTCGGGAGCTTTTCAAAAAAAGGTCCCGAGCTTTTTTTGTAATGTTCGGGACCTTTTTTTAAGAGAGATTCGAATCGCAAACGATAGGGTGGAGGTGCTCTTTGACTTCGAGACCCTATAATATGAAAAATTATGGAAGGATTATGGCTAAACACTTGCAAATTCCGAAAAATGTCTCTATATTTGCCCTCTAATAATGGGAACATTATGCTATCACTTTGGGGCTGACCGGTTTTGACAGCGGGTAGAAGTGGTTTGTAAGCATGTAGTGCGTGGTCGGCTTGCACTTAAATCTCAGACGGCAAACAATTAACTGGCGAAGAATCTTACGCTCTCGCTGCTTAATCGAAGTATAGTAGATTGAAGCTTAATCCCTGCAAAAGTTGCGGGGACGTGACATCACCCGGATGCTGTTGCTCCGAAGCGTTCCGATCAGGTGGTGCAGCAATATCGGAGATAGTCTGACACAAGCCTTGGGTGGCAGGCGAAATTTTAAAGGATAAGGTTCAAGTGGGTGGCTTCGGTCTTGCTTGTTCCCGACAATCTAAGCGAAGATAAACATGTAGAAAGCAGATTAGTTCCTCGTTTGGACGAGAGTTCGAATCTCTCCAGCTCCACTGTTACGAATCAAATCTCGGAAGACATTGATTCATTGTAAAGACCTTCTTTGTGGAGGATTTACAATTTTTATGAAAAAGGCGGAAGGATATCGGTGTGCCGGTGTCCTTTTTTTGTTTATATTGCATTGCGAAACGGATCGGAAACAGAATGGGTTTGTAACGAATGGCAGAAAGAGTATGGTTTTCTTCTATTGGTTGTTAAATGGTTGTTTCAGAAGAAGTTTCAGTATGATCGAAATGTGATTTCTAAGATAAGAAAGTTATGGCTGATAACTATTTGGAACGAAAATTTGAAGAGTTCGAAAAAAGTAAACGAACGAAAAGCACATATGGCCGGTATGGACGTATGCGGGCATCGTCTGTGCGTACATTTAAACCATTGCAACACAAGAAAGAGGAGGGGCAACCATGAGATTTTCAATTCATAAAATAGGGTGGTGCGTGGCATTGCTATCGGTCATGTTGTCGTGCAATACGGGTTCGGCGCGTGTACATATGGCTTCCGATACATTGCATCTGCAGATACAGCGGTTCGACAAGACCTTGCTTCATTGGGTGGCTGATGGCGACTCTGCCGCATTGGATTCCCTGCATCATCTCTATCCGACTATGTTAGAGGTGTTGGGTATGGGCGTTTTGAATCAACGCTCGCCTGAAAATCCGGCATTCATGGAAAGGGTGCAGCAATATTATGCCGAGCCTACGCTGCAAGGACTGTATCGTGATGCCGTTTCAAGCTATGCTGATGTACAAGATATCGAAACTTCGCTGAGTCATGGCATGGCATTTCTCAAGGCCAACTTCCCTGATATGAAAATTCCTGCCGTCTATATGCACGTATCGGGCTTTGGTCAGAATGTATTGGTGGCCGACAGTCTGTTGTCACTCTCGATCGACCGCTACCTTGGTAGTGACTATTCGTTGTATCAACGTTTCTTTTACGACTATCAACGGATCAAAATGGAGCGTAGCCGCTGTGTTATTGACTACTTGTTCGGGTGGTTGATGAGTGAATATCCCTTTGCCGGCAATGAAAATGTGCTCTTGGATCGGATGATTTACCAAGGAAAAATGGCTTATATCGTAAGTTTGGCGCTACCGGAGGCGACTCCGGCTTTGATCATGGGGTATACTGCCGCCGACGAGCAGTGGTGTGTAGAACAGGAAGCCTCGGTTTGGCGGGCCATTCTGCAACGGAAGCAATTATACACCCCTGATCGGTTGACAACAGACAAGTATTTTGAGGAGGCTCCTTGCCATTTCTTGTCGGATCAGACACCGGGTAATATCGGTACCTGGATGGGTTGGCAAATCGTGAAGCAATATATGAAAGAGACCAATGCCACACTGTTGGAATTGATGGGTGCAGAGGATGCACAAGCTTTCTTGAACACTTCGAAGTATAAACCCTAAATGGAAAACAAAAATAATCCGTCCTATTCTCACGAACCGGACGGATAGTAACTAACTTAATTCTAATACCATGAAAAACACTATATATTGTAGGAACAATGTTTTTCGGAAAAAAGTTTACCTTATTTCTGAAAATTATTCAGAATAATTTATCTTTACTCCGAATAAGTACGAATCACCCTTAAAACAACGTTATTATACACATGAAAAAGAAATTATTATTATTAGGGATGCTCTTTTTGAGCGGTCGATTGTTGGCGGCTGATACCCTGTTTGTACATGCACCACAAATACCAATCTTAACTAATCAACAAGACAATGTTCTTTACGAAATCCGAATCAATGCGGAGAAAGGTGATGTTTTGAACCAACTGGTATTGAATTTCGACGAGATAAACAAAGAGGATGTCGCTGCTGTTCGCCTTTATTATAGTGGGGTTGAAGGGAAGGCTCGTAAGGGAGATCATACCCATCCGACGGCATTGCAGGCCAAAGCCCTTCCATCCGTATTCGGACAGACTTTGTCGAATGGCCAAAAGGCGGTGTATAAAGACTATTCCGTTTGCCAAGACGAACAATCATTGAACGACAAAAAGGTGGTGTTGAGCAGTCAACAACCCCTGTTGAAAGGGAAAAACTATTTCTGGGTCAGCATACAGATGAAGCCGACCGCCCTTCTGACAAATACTTTTACGGCAACACTTTCTGAAGCCACGGTGAACCAATCGGCGGCAATTATCCAGAGTGATGGAGAGGTTACAGCACAGCGGCGTTTGGGATATGCCGTACGAAATGCGTGGGATGATGGCGTTGCAGCTTATCGTATTCCCGGTATTGTGACTTCCAATGAGGGAACCTTGGTCGGATGTTACGATGTTCGCTACCATAATTCGGTCGATTTGCAAGAAAAGATTGATATTGGCGTGAGTCGGAGCGAGGATAAGGGCCAAACATGGGAGCCTATGCGCATAGCCATGACCTTTAAAAATGAAGGGGGCCTGCCACATGCTCAAAACGGTGTGGGCGATCCCTCCATTTTAGTAGATGAAAAAACAAATACCTTGTGGATTGTGGCTGCTTGGTGCCATGGAATGGGCAATCAGCGGGCATGGTTTAACTCCCAACAGGGGATGAGTCTTGACGAAACAGCGCAGTTGATGCTCGTCAAAAGCGAAGATGATGGCCGAACATGGAGCAAACCGATCAATATTACGGAACAAGTAAAAGACCCGTCGTGGAACTTCTTGCTGCAAGGCCCCGGTCGGGGTATCACCATGCAAGATGGAACGTTGGTGTTCCCTATTCAATTTATTGATTCGGAACGCATGCCGCACGCCGGAATCATGTATAGTAAAGATCGTGGTGAGCATTGGACGATTCATAATCCGGCCCGTTCAAACACGACGGAGGCGCAAGTGGCAGAGGTAGCCCCCGGAATCTTGATGCTGAATATGCGTGATAACCGAGGAGGTAGCCGAGCTGTTTCCATCACAAAGGACTTGGGACAGACATGGGAAGAGCATGTTTCTAACCGATCTGCCTTGATCGAACCGGTCTGTATGGCCAGCCTTATTCATGTCGATGCCTCAAAAAATGTATTGGGTAAGGATCTATTGCTCTTTTCGAACCCCAATTCCGACAAAAAAAGAAATCATATCACGATCAAAGCCAGCTTGGATGGTGGGGTAACTTGGAAAGAAAATCATCAGTTGCTCTTGGACGAAGATGAGGGATGGGGGTACTCATGCTTGACGATGATTGATGCAGAGACTGTCGGCATCTTGTATGAATCGAGCGTGGCCCACATGACTTTTCAAGCTGTCAAGTTAAAAGATTTGGTGAAGAATGAATGATTTTTATACATTCGATTTCAGACAATGGAGAAAAATTAATAGATTTGTACGAAGAATAAACATTAGATACAATTAAAGATGAGAAATATAATTTTGCTGGCAAGCTTATTGATGGCTGTTCCTTCAGTGGCACAGACGAAAGTTGTCAAGGCGAATGCGGTCAAGGCGAATGATTATGGTGTCACTTACTCCTTGCCGAAAACTCAATTGGTGGTGGATGCGGAAGTGACAAAAGTGACCTATAAAGCAGGCCCTTACTATCCTTATGCGGAAAAATATTTGGGTGTGAAGAGTGTGGTCACCGAGGATCAGGTCTCTTATGAGATGGGTAAAGTGAAATTGCTTAACCGTGGCATTCCGGATCCGAGCAACACCTATATTGTTTCATTCAAGCCCGGTACGGTTGCTCCCTATGTTTATTTGACGGACAACGGCTTGTTGTGTTCCATCAATGCCGAATATACCCCGGAAACAAGCGACGATACAGCAGCCAATGCTGCCAAAAACAATAAGAAAACAGCCTCGGCGGAGTCGGCAGTCTTGTCGGAAGAGTTACTGATGGCCGGCTCTACTGCTAAGCAAGCTGAGGTTGCAGCCAAGCAAATCTACCGTATTCGTGAAAGCCGCATGAATATTTTGACCGGCGAAGCCGATAATCTTCCACCCGATGGCCAAGCCATGAAGTTGGTTATTGAGCAATTGGAACAGCAAGAGCAGGCATTGACCAATTTGTTCGTTGGCGAAACCTCTCGCACGACAGAACATTATACAGTGACAATCACCCCGTCAGACGACATGGAGAAGAGGGTACTTTTCCGTTTCTCCGAACATTTGGGCATTGTAGATGCCGATGATTTGGGTGGTGCTCCCGTCTATATCAATCTGAAGGCTATAGATCGTGCTCCGGCGTTGGATCCTAAAGAGGCAGAAAAGAAGGAAAAAATGATGAAAGGCATCGTTTACAATGTGCCGGGAAAAGCATCAGTCGAGTTGTTTACGGCCCACAAATCTCTTTATAAGGGCGAGGTTCAGGTAACGGAGTTTGGAACACAAGAGGCATTGGCTCCGGTAATGTTTGAAGACAAGAAGGCTCCCGTCAAGGTTTACTTTTACCCTGAGACAGGAGCTATCAAGCAAATCATTCAATAATTTATTAATATTAAAAACTTACTTATTCTATGTTTGAAGGACAACCTAAAGGATTGTACGCGTTAGCCTTGGCCAATACTGGAGAACGTTTTGGCTATTATACCATGTTGGCTATATTCGTGTTGTTTTTAAAAGCTAATTTTGGATTATCGCCGGGAGTAGCCGGTACAATTTATTCCACCTTTTTGGCACTGGTCTACTTTTTGCCGTTCATCGGAGGTATCTTGGCCGATAAATTTGGTTACGGAAAGATGGTAACCATCGGTATTGTGGCCATGTTCGTCGGCTATGTTTTGTTGGCGTTGCCGATGGGTAGCGGCTCAGTTGCCATGGCTTGTATGTTTGCTGCTTTGTTGGTGATCAGTTGTGGAACAGGTTTGTTCAAAGGCAACCTTCAAGTGATGGTCGGCAACTTGTACGATTCTCCCGAATATGCTTCCAAACGTGATTCAGCCTTTAGTATTTTCTATATGGCAATCAATATCGGTGCTTTGTTTGCTCCGTCGGCTGCCGTCGGCATTATGGATTACGCACAACATTCATTGGGCGTAAGCGTAAACGACTCTTACCATTTTGCCTTTGTTGTGGCTTGTGTTTCCTTGATTGCCTCCATTGCCATCTACTATGCTTGCCGCAAGACGTTCAAACATGTCGAAGGTTCCACTAAACAGAAGGCACAAGGTGCAAACATGCAGGAGGCATCGCAGGTAGAACTCTCTCCGAAAGAGACGAAAGACCGCATCATTGCTCTTTGCTTGGTGTTTGCTGTAGTGATTTTCTTCTGGATGGCGTTCCATCAGAATGGCTTGACATTGACTTATTTTGCCGATGAATTTACAGCGAAGAGCTCAACTGGTTTTGAAAGCATGATGTTTGATGTATGGAATCTGGTGGCTGTTGTATTTATTGTATATGCACTTTTCTCGTTGGTACAGTCAAAAACGGGCAAGGCCAAAGCCATTTCCGGGGTTGTGATCTTGTTGGCATTGGCATTTTTAGGCTATCGTTATACCACAATACCCGAATCAACAGAGGTCAATGCTCCGATCTTCCAGCAGTTCAATCCGTTCTTTGTAGTAGCTTTGACTCCGGTCTCGATGGCCATTTTTGGATCATTGGCCCGCAAAGGTAAGGAACCTTCTGCTCCTCGTAAGATTGGATTGGGCATGTTGGTGGCAGCCATTGGTTATATCGTCATGATGGTGGCTTCATTCGGCCTGCTTACTCCGGCAGCGCAATCGGTTGCAGCAGAAGCGGGAACGGCCTCTTTCGTATCCCCCAACTGGCTTGTTTCAACCTATTTGGTATTGACTTTTGGCGAGTTGTTGCTCTCCCCGATGGGCATTTCTTTCGTATCGAAAGTGGCACCTCCGAAGTATAAAGGAATGATGATGGGCGGCTGGTTTGTAGCCACTGCCGTAGGAAATTATCTGACTGCCGTTGCAGCCTGGTTGTGGGGCGACTTGCAACTGTGGGTTGTATGGGGCGTTTTGGTAGGCCTCTGCTTGCTTTCTGCCATCTTCATCTTCTCTGTCATGAAGAAGTTGGAGAAGGTTGCTTGATTTGTTCGGCATGATTTATAAAAAGGTCCCGATGATTTATAATTTTCATCGGGACCTTTTTTTATTTTGTTGCCGACCTTTTTTAGATCTTATCCTCTTCCTCTTCGCTCAATGGCCCGATCTCAGGAATGATTCTTCTGGCGTCTGTTGCGCTGAGTGCATCGACATCTTTCAGACGGCGTTGGATGGCTCGGGTACGAACCCCAAGCACATTGTCAATTTGTCCATTGGCCGTTTCCAAATGCTTCTTCGCTTTTTCCAGCATACCGCCCATTTGCTCGAACTCTTTCTTTACGGCTCCCAATATTTTCCATACCTCGCCCGAATAACGTTGTATGGCCAGTGTGCGGAATCCCATTTGTAAACTGTTCAGGATAGCGGCTAAGGTTGTCGGTCCTGTTACTACTACATGGTAGTTGCGTTGCAGATCTTCCAGCAAGGAGGTGCGGCGGATCACCTCGGCGTAGATGCTTTCGAAGGGTAAGAACATGATACCAAACTCGGTAGTATCGGGCGGTGCAAGATATTTGTCGGAGATATCTTTGGCCATTTTTCGGATGGTTGTTTCCAATACCTTTCCGGCATTTTCGATCTGTTGCGGATCGGCTGTTTCGTAGGCATCCAGCAGTTGTTCGTAAACGTCTTTGGGAAATTTCGCATCTATTGGCAGGTAGATGGTATCGGTGTCGGCATCCTTTCCGGGTAGTTTGACCGCATATTCGACCAAGGCATCCGAGCCTTTTTTTGTTTTGACGTTGCAGTCGTATTGTTCAGGTGCCAGCATCTGCTCCAATAGCATGCCCAATTGGATTTCTCCGATGTTGCCTCGGGTCTTGACATTGCTCAACACTTTCTTCAATCCGCCGACGTCTTGTGCCAAGGTCTGCATTTCGCCCAGCCCTTTTTGTACATTTTCAAGTTGCTCGTTTACGATTTTGAAAGACTGGGCAATTCGTTCGTTGAGCGTCTTCTGCAATTTTTCTTCGACAGTGAAACGGATCTCTTCCAACCGCTTCTCGGTGTTGGCTACCAACTGTTGTTGCTCGGCTTTCAGATCGGAAAATTTTTCACGCTGAAGTTCGTTGAAGCCGGCGATGCTCTTCTCGAACGTAGCTTGAAAAGTCCGTAGCGAGTCGTTCAGCTCGTCGCGATTGTCTTTTGCTACGGCACGAATCTCCTCGCGGTTCAGCTTAAAGTCCTCGCGGAAATTCTTCTCGATCCGTTCGAACGATTGTAAGATTTTAGGCGATTCGTCCTCGTCTTTTGTTTTAAATGTCTGTCTTAAAGTTAATAATTGTATAGCAATAATAGCTATAAGTAATGTTATTACGATCCAAATCATCATTGTTTACTCTTTTAGATAGCCAAAGGTACATAATCTAATCGGAATAAGTTGTATTAAATTAAGTTAACAAAACAGACTTTTTGTGCAATAAATAGTGTGAATATAAAAAAGCATATTACATTTGTGACACTTGGTTATTGTGAAATAAATCACATGAATTGGACAATGACCTAAGTAAAATTTTTTCGGCGATGAATCCCTTTTTGATAAAGGCATGCCGCAGAGCAGGGGCGGAGGCTCCAATTTTACAGGTGTGAAGATATGATTTGTCTGAATTCTCTTAGATTGATATGAAAGAGAGCCACGTGTCAGCATTGAACGCATTGTATATATCATACGTCAAACGTCTCCATTCAATCTATTTGTTTCATGAAGAAACCGCTTCACTTCCTTATACAGTCAATTTATGGTTGCTTCAACGATTACATGTTGAGTAAGGGGTAGGGC
>CAVJQR010000043.1:11805-16014 GCA_963651605.1 Agathobaculum sp. | reverse complement strand
GGTGATGCCTGAAGCAATGGCGATAATCGAAAAATATAGCGGAAGAGGTGAATGGCTGCTTAACATCATGGACAGGTACACCGACTATAAATATTTCATCAAACGGATGAATTTGGCACTACAGGCCATAGGCGAATGCTCTCGTACCGGGTTGGGAGGCAAGAAGCACATAACACCAACGTTTCAGGGAATTTCAACCTACTGGGCACGCCATACGTGGGCCACCATTGCAGCCGAACTGGATATCCCCAAGGAAACAATCGCACACGCCCTGTCGCATTCCGTCAACGACGTGACAAGCATCTATATCAAGTTCGACAATCGGAAAGTGGACGAGGCAAACAGAAAGGTTATTGATTATGTGAACGGAACGGAATGATTTTCTAATTTTGCAAAAAGCGAATCATGGAAACAACAACAACATTGAAGAAGATAGATCCGATAGTGTTAAGCGAATACATATTGAAGCACTACGGCCCGATGTCGCATTTGAAATTGCAGAAGCTGCTGTTTTATTGCGATGCCTATCACATGGCCTATTTTGGTTCCGAACTGATACCCGACACTTTTCAGGCATGGGTTCATGGTCCCGTGTGCAGAAAGGTGTATGACGGCCTGAAAGGGGAATCGAGACTATATGCCGATATAGTGTGTGATCCGTTCAAAGCCGATCAGGCGGAAGAAATATTCAATCGGCTGACAATCGACCAACGAGATCTGATTGGTGAAGTACTGGATAATCTTTCAGGGTGGACGGGCATGCAGCTGGAAAGCGCAACACACAAGGAATGGCCGTGGATTGAAGCAAGAAAAGGATATAGCCCAGCCGACAAATGCGAAGTGGAAATATCGAAGGAGACAACGAAAGGCTTTTATCGTAGGGAGATGTATGGTGAAAGTTAACTTTAGAAAGGACAAGCAAAACACCTATGTCCAAAACGCCTTAAAGGAAAAGAAAGACAGAAGCGTGAACGACAACGAACTGACAACGAATTTCAAAATATCGTTTCAATACTTGGACACGACTCAAAAATTCGGTTCTTCGTTTAAGGACTGGCAAAGGGTGGGCCTCTTGTCTGCAATGTTGGATACTCTTGCCGGATTTTGCCATCGCCCTCTGATGGAACAGGCAAACGGGACAAAATTCGCCATATATGGGGATTTTCCCGACAAAGGGCATACCATGTTCGAATACCCGAAGAACGTACCTGAAGATGCCAACTGGGCAAGAATCCATATTAATGGCTTATCCGTTGTGGTCGGGCATATAGTGGGCGATACGTTCTATATCGTATTCTTGGATAAAACCCATAAGTTTTGGCTCACAAAGAAGGCACGAGGCGAGTAGAATGTGAACGGAGAATAACCATTTTCGTATGGTCACGGAAAAAGGGGGGGGGTGTAATGATGCCGTCTAAAAATAGCCGTAATTTCCCTTTAAACATGTAGATATTAATTATTATTCATTCTATCACAACATAAAAGGCATACCGGCTATATTCGCAGAAAAAAAAATATGGAACAAGTAGACTTGTCATTGAGCTATGGTATCCACCGCTCGCCATCGATTGGTGCAGACGGTGAATTGTCGGAATGCGTCAATCTCATCCCGGCCAAAGGAGAGCTGTCTCCCATTATACCGCCGAAGTCGATGAACATCACGTTGCCAACCGGATCAATCGTACTGTATGTTCACAAGACGAAGAATTTTACCCATTATATATACTACTATAAGGGATGGCTTAAGTATGTCAATCCGGACGGTTCCGGTGCATATATCGATACGGCAACAAGAGAGATGCCCTCTTCCATTGCATCGATAGGCAATACGTTGATGGTCGTATCGGGCGGTCCATTGGAGTATATATATTGGAGCGAAAACAAGTACAAAGTGCTTGGCAACAAGCCTCCGTTTGCGGATATAGCGTTCGGCTTGAATGGAAGTCTGAGTTCACCATTTGAGAAGTATTCTCTTGTCAACCTAACAGACAAAATCAGTGATGTCAGATCATTTAGTGATGACAATCTTGATGATATCAACAACACCGTTAAGGGAGATGTTGTCAAATTCATCCAGGAACAAAGTGTGGATAAGAATCGGTTCATGTATCCGTTCTTCGTCCGTTACGCATATAAAATGTATGACGGAACGACCTGTATGGCATCTGCTCCTATATTGATGATACCCAACTCGGGAGTTGTTCCTATCGTTCCGTTCTACATTAAAAATGTGGATGATGCTGGTGATAAAGATTCAAAAGCATTGGGGTATGCGGTATTTGCTGTAACGGCGGCATTATACTATAAGACTTTCAGTAGTAAAGAAGATTATGTATCATGGAAAGACATCATCAAGAGTGTCGACATTTATGTATCAGCACCGATTTACACTTATGATCAGAGCGAAGAGATCAAAGAAGCAACCAAATTTGACACAGCCGGTAACTGGGGGATCTATTCCGGAACGGGCAGTACGACGTATTCATCAGGGGCAAGTGCCCAAAATGACTATGGCAAAAAATATTATCAGGTATCCAATTGGTCTTGCCAAAAAGTCAATGACGACTCAACAAAGTTGGATCAGTTCAAGCCAACCTACAGATTCAAACTGCCGGAAAAGTCAATCGACATGACTGCCCCGGAGAATATGCTTTTTTACAAAATTTCGTCCATTACCTATGAAGATTTTTGTGCCCGTATAGCCGGTGGAGAGACGAAAATGGAAAAGGTCCCTATGGAGGATGATGTCCTGAAGGCTCTGCAGCAGAGAGTCGAGCTGAAGGATTCCGAACAATATCAGACATTGGATACATTCACGCCGTCGTATATGTATTCGTTCAACAGCCGGTTGAACATGGCGAATGTCAAACGTACATTGTTCAACGGGTATCCATTAGAGTCGATGGTATGTTACAATATACTGGCCCCCTATGACCAATATATAGTGAAGACGTATATCCATACGGATGACCGGGATGTGGTGGTGACTTCGTCAACGCTCAATCCGTTGGGTAACGAATTTCACTTCCTCTATTACCCGGATTCGAATGCGTACCGCATGGAGATCATCAAGCGGTCAGACTATACGCGGGCCGTTGTGGACTTGACACCTCACGATTCGTTGAACGGATCATATTGGTATGACATGGAAGGTGGATTGACATTCTCCCAATTGTCAACTTACTATGAGGCTTCGGAAGACAATACGATAGACTTGCCGAACAAGATATACACATCGAAGACAAGCAATCCGTTCTATTTCCCATTGGGAGGTATCAATACGGTCGGTACCGGCGAGATAATCGGCATCCGTTCAACATCCAAACCGTTGTCACAAGGTCAGTATGGCGATCACCAACTCTACGCTTTTGCTTCGGATGGTATTTGGGGTTTGCGCCTTAGCAGTGACGGCCTGTATTCCGGCATTGATTATATCTCCGGTGACATATGCGTCAATGCTGCATCCATCACGCAATTGGACCAATCCATATTGTTCGCAACGGAAAGGGGATTGATGCTGCTTCAGGGATCGGATACCAAGGTGTTGTCGGTCGCAATGGACGGCCCGAACTTGAATGAAAGCAAATTCAATGTATCATCGGACTATTCTTCTTTGTTCGAGGTGGACACAGAGCCGTTCGTGGATACATTGCGAACAGCCAAGTTGGCGTATGACTATTCACAGTCGCTTGTTTATATATTCCGCGACAGCCGGACCAAGCATTATGTGTATTCGCTTGAATCGGGAGAGTTCGCTTCTGTTATAGGAGAGCCGGTGGTGGCAATTGCCCAAGACTATCCGGCACCTGTTATCCAGCGGGGAACCAATCTGTATTCACTCGAGAGGTATGTGTCGTATGACTTGCGCAAGGGTATGGCCATCACCCGCGCCATGACATTCGGTGATCCGTTTGCATTAAAAGTCCTGGCCGATCTTCACACATTGGGCCAAAGAACATCAACGAAAGCGAAAACCAATATAGCGGTATTCGTCAGTGAGGACCGCGAGAATTGGTCGCGCCTTTATTCGTTGAGGCAAAGAGCATTCAAGTTTTACCGATTCGTGTACCTGGCAACACTGACGGACAACGATACGATCTCCGGAACCAGGTTGATGATAGAGACGCGAAGAAACGGAAAATTGAGATGATTGTTGGCTTTTTTGTGAAAAAATCTCAGAATTTGTGAGAATATAAAGATTTAGTCATA
>CAVJQR010000043.1:0-11795 GCA_963651605.1 Agathobaculum sp. | reverse complement strand
ATCAAACAAGAAGCATACCTAATACAAAAAACAGGCTCGAAAGAAACAAATATCAATCGGTCTGTTTTTTTGCTATCCCCCTTTATTGTAAGAAGCAACATCTCTGAGCAACACAATGGCGGAGTTGCCCTCTTTCGTATCCTCGAACTGCACAGATTGCAGTTTGGGCAGTACATATTCGGCTGCTTTGAGATACAAGACACATTTGTCCCTATCCGGAAGACGAGCAAACGCCTCGCAGAACGCCTCGCGGTTATCGCACATGAAGTCTCGCAAGAAGTTGCGGATTTCCGTGTTCTTGTTCTTGGTTCCGGGTGTTCTGCCACTGCCGGTTATCTTTTCCTGTCCTTTCTCGAACTTCATCAGAATCTGAAATATATATTTCCCATGTTCACGGCACGGATCTCACCGATCAACCGTTCCTCTGCATCAGATTTCAAGCTCTCATAGTATTCCACTCTTTCCGGTGCAACCATTCCATACCAGGCACTGAGTATGCCGTTCACGATATACCGGTGCATCAGGGATGCTACTCTTTTGGGTTCGCCTCTCCATCCGGGCTCCATGATGAGACTGATAACCCATTCCTTGTCGGCTCTTGCTTCGTTGGTGACGGCACGGCTTTCCCGGTGTGGCTGATAAGCGGAGCAGAGCGTCTTGATTTCGTCGATCATGTCGTTGATCTGTCTGTCGAGCCAATCAGACGTTTCTTCCGAGGTTTCCATTGTTGCCTGAGCTTTTCCTTTCCGGTCGGACATCTCGGCTATCTTCCAGGTGCTATAATCGACATCATACTCGATCTCGCTACGCAATATCTGTATTGTCAGTTCATAGTCTCTTTTTGTATGATCCCTACGTTCATGCTCTCTATGGATTATTCTTCTTTCCATCATATATCCTCCGCTTCTACTGTCACATCATCAATATCTTTCTCTTCTTTACGCTTGTGCTTCATGGGCGCACGTAAGGCATGGGCCGCCTCGTCAATACCGGCAATGAGGGATTGCATCTCGCCCTGCAATTGCGTTACCATGTCCGGATAGTAGTTGACGCTCCAGGCATTAAGCACATAGTCGACCACATATTTATGGATGAGGTCGGCCAATACTTGGGCATCGCCGGACCGACTATTCTCTTTCAAGAAGATGGTCCAATTGCGCTCGTCTGCATCCAATATATTGTCGCCTGATTCCGCAATGTATTCCAAGCGTCCGGACAGGAGCAGTTTAATGGTCGACAAAGCCTCTTCTACATTACGCCGAATAAAGTGATTGTCCAACCCGCTATCATCGGATTGGGCAATGTGCCGTTGTTCCGGATCCTCCTTTCGTGTGTCGCCAAGACGGTATGTCCACTGGTCAATGTCGTATTTGATATACTTCCACAACAGATCTACTACCATAATCAATCCTCCGTCAGTTTAGGTGGCATCTTTCTGAAGATATTCTTCATTGCCATTATTCTCATGTTCTCCCACAATTCCTTATACATATCCACGCGGGCCGGCTTTCTTTCCGCCAACCATTGCATCATGGCATATGAGACAAGGGCATCTTTCAGATTCTCGTCAAGTTTCTTGTTGGTGTTCCATCTTGTGTCCTCTGTTCTGAGCGTCCACGAGAAACCGGAATCAGAATAAGACGAAGCATCAACCATCCGGGCCACACCGTCCTCTATCAGCCGTGCAGCCTCCTCCAGGTATCTCTTGATCAGCGGCAAATCCTGATTCGTGATCTTGACCGTCAGGTAGAGACTGTCTCCACTGTCGCCGGTATAGTCACGCCCCTCGTAGCTTGCGATCATGGAGCACCGGGTTATCGTATCCGTATAATCATAATTATACACCATATCCTTTGCTTTTTTCCGCAAATGTATCTCTTTCAGTGGTCTATTCGTGTTATTTTAATTATTCTATCAAACAAGAGCACGTTTAATTATTTTTTTTGCGTCAAAAAGCAAACTATATGAAGCGATTAATACCGAAATCAAGATTCATGTATTCGCCTACCACGGTGGACAGCGTAAAGGAACGTGTTCGCCGACAAGGTGAAAAGACGAATCTGCCATTGCTGATGCGATTCGAAGATGCCTGGCTCAACTTGTCAGACTTCCGGAAGACAAGACTTCGTAACTTCCGGTACGTGTTCGGCGATCAGTGGGGTGATGCTGTGCGCGACAAGGATGGCAATTGGGTGACGGAACGCGACCGGCTAACCAAAAGAACCGGTGACATTCCGCTACAGAACAACCACCTCTTCAAGATTGTGAACACATTGACCGGTCTCTATTCCAAGACCGCAACGGCTCCGGTGTGCTTTGCATGCGAGAAGGATGCAGATGCCAAGTCCCAGATGATGACAGACGCGCTGCAGAAAAACTGGGATAACAACATGATGCACGATCTGTTGCTTACGGAGATGATCGAATTCATCTGTAGCGGTTGCCCAATAGTGTGTGAGGAATGGGGATGCCACAATGAGATAGAGGACAGTTATACTTATCCGGTCAATCCAAGTTACTTTGTCTTTGAATCGAAAGCGAACGATCCACGCCACTGGGATGATTCCATGATCGGCGAGATAAGGGATTACACGATAGGAGAACTGGCTTCCGTCTTGGCCGAGAGCGAATACGACTACCGGCAGCTTGAAGAAATCTATCGTCCATATCTGTATGACAATGTGGCATCGCAACAACAGACGAGCCGATACCAATATGAGTCGTTCGACACACCGCCGGCAAGCAATCTGTGCCGGACCTATCACATATGGACCCTGGAGAACAAACCTCGTTACCGTTGCATTGATCTCATGGATACCGACACACCCATCTTCCGTATCGAAGAGGAGGATCTGAAGTATATCAAGCAGGAGAATGAGGAACGCATTGAGAGCGGTCTGGCACAGGGAATGACGGAAGAGGATATCCCACTTATTGAATACAAGTATATAATCGATACGTATTGGCATTTTCAGATGCTTGCCCCGGACGGACGGGTGTTGATCGAGTACGACACGCCGTATGAGCACAAGTCGCATCCGTATGTGTACAAGCTGCATTACTTGGTCAATGGAATGATCGTACCGTTCATTTCCGTGATCATTGACCAACAACGCTACATCAACCGATTGCTCATGCTCAACGACTTGTCAATCAGAGCAGCGGCCAAAGGTGTGAAAATGATTCCGAAAGATGTCATCCCGAAAGGTATGAGCGCGAGAGAATTTGCAGAGCAATTCGTAGACATCGGCGGGTTCATCTTCTACGAGCCGTCAAAGACGGGTTCCAAGCCGGAGATCATCACGTCCAACTCGACCAACATCGGTACGGCAGACCTCTTGCAATTGCAGCTCAGTTTCATCAACGACATATCATCTGTATCTGAATCGCTGCAAGGCAAATCGCCAAGTAGTGGAACATCCGGAAGCCGTTATGCCATGGAGACGCAGAACGCGACGACTTCTGTAGCGGCATTGATCACCAAATTCTCTTCGTTTGAGAATGAGGTGGCCAGAAAGAAAATGAAGACCATTCACCAGTATTACCAGTCCGGACGAGACATCAGTATGGAACGTTCGCACGGTTATGCGGAATACAGCCAGTTCGATCCGAAGCTGGTACAGGACATCGACTTCAAGGTGAGCATCAAGGATTCACCGGAATCGCCGGTGTCACGCATGATGATCAATGATCTGGTGAAAGAGTTGTGGACCGCCGGAGTCATCTCTGCAGAGCAGATGCTTGGATTGTCATACTATCCGGGTGCCGAACAAATATTGCAGACACTGCAGGCGAACAAAACACAGACCGAGCAAGGAGGACAGCCGCAAGGCATTCCGGCCGAACAGATGGCCGGCATATCCGCCCAAGCGAATCCGTCTGTGATGGATCAGATCAACAATGCATTGACAGCCCAATGATTTCTGTATAGATTAGCCAAAAGGCTTATACCCGGATCGAATGGTCCTCGTATAAGCCTTTGTTTTTCGGAGACAAAAGACGTAGAGATTTTGCGAAAATAGTGGAAAATAGTGGAAAATCACTATCCCGGAAGCAGATAATAATCAAACTATCAAACCTCACCTCTATTATTATTTTTTTTTGCTCCCAAAAAAGATATGATAGGAGCAATCGTAAGTGCAGCCACGTCTATTGCAAGCGGAATAGCCGGTGGCATCAAGGCGAGAAAGGCCGCCAAAAAAGCCAACAAGATTCTGGACCAACAGAAAAAAGAGAACGAAGATTGGTATAAGAAACGATACAACGAGGATTATACCCAGTCTGCCGAAGCACAGGCGGCTCTCACTCAGGCCAAGGAAATGGCACAGGAGCAGTACAACCAGACGGCCGGCACGGCAGCAGTGACGGGAGCGACGGATGAGGCTATCGCCCAGGCCAAGAAGGCGACCGGTCAAACCATCAGCGACACGGCAAGTAATATCGCTTTGGCCGGATCACAACAGAAGAATGCGATCGAGTCGCAATATCTCAGCACCAAGAACAACATCGAGAACCAACGTCTCTCGATGGTCAACCAACAGGCTGCCAATGCAACATCGGCTGCCAATACCGGCATGCAGACCGGTGCCAGCATGATGGGTAGCGAGGCGAAAAGCATCATGTCTACCGGCAAGGGAATTTTTGAAAATCTATTCAGTAAGTAAGATATGGAAGAAGACAAGGATAAGAAGGAAGAGGCCGTGCTGACGCAAGAACAGTCGCAAACACCTCCACCCGTCAAGGAATATGAGAATGGGAAACACATTCTCAGGACACGTCTCGGATATGATGAGATTCAGGATTCCGCCAACTTCGGGGTATCATCTCCCACTGCAGATGTGGATACAGAGGCTGCACAGAGCACGGCCAACCGGAATAGAAGAATGGTTGCTGATCCGAATGATCAACCTCAGACAGAGGAGAAGCCGGTAACAGAAGTGCCTGCCGAACCGGAAGAGAAAGAACCCCGGATGAGCGACTATCAATGGAACCGGGAAGTGTTCAGCCAACTGCTCCAAAAACCGATGACTCCCGAAGAGGAAGAGCGACGCAAACGAGCAGCTTCGGCCGTCATGGGCATCGGTCATCTGGGCAATGCCATCTCGGCATTATCCAATGTCGCTTTCGCCGGCAAGGCGCCGTCACAGACCATACCGAAATTGGAAGATCCGGATTATCAGACGTTCTCGGACCGATTGCGCCAACAGCGCAGCGCCTATGCTTCCGGTATGCTCGGTGCGCGTAACGCCGACTACAATAATTATCGTGCGGCATTAAATCTGTACAAGCAAGGCAAACAAGCCGAGGCGAACAGATTGCTGCAACGCCAGAAAATGGCCTACGATCAGGCCAAGAATGACCGGGACTTCCAGTACAAGGCGCAAAAAGATGCGGCCGAATTGGGCATCAAGCAAGCACAGCTCGAAGAGAATGCAAGGAACCATCGGGCTTCCGAGGCTATCGCGTGGACTAATGCCCAAACCAACAAGGAATACAGAGCCAATGGCGGCAAGAATGGCGGCGACAAGACCCTTACACTGTATGGGGCCGACGGAAGGAGATTTGAGCTTGATGCCAAAGACAACAAAGGAATCATCGGATACATGTATAAGATGATGCTGGACGAAGCGAATAAACCCGGCAAGAACATCTCCATTCAGGACCTCAATTGGCAGTATGGCGAAGGTGGTGATCAGGCATCCAAGCAATTGAGTATTGTGGCTGCCAACCTTAAGAACTTCCCGGAACTGTATGATGAGTTCGACAAGTTGTTGGACGAAAGCAAGAAGTCTAAATCCGATCCGACAAATGTCAAATGGAAAGATGATGCTGTTCCGTTAGTGCCCAATGGAACGTCCACCGATGAGTACACGGGACCTTATAGTAGAAACGAGGAGAAATCCAACGAAGAAGAGAAGAAAAAGGGAAAGACAACGAATATGACCAACTTGAAAAGATAGAGGATATGAAGGATAGTAACAATGTCAATGTCTTATATAATACATTAAGAAAGGACGGATATACCGATCTTGGAACTCTTTCTGATTTTGGGTTCAATTTGACGGATGCCAACAACAGAAAGGCATTGTATGCAACCCTGAAAAAAGACGGGTATACGGATCTTGGAGATTTCTCCGACTTTGAGACCAATTTGGGTTATGCACCATTGGATGACGATCCCGTTGCGAAAGCGAAGAAAGACGCAACGTCTTGGATGGAATCCATGCAGCCCAAGAAGATGGAAGAGTTCTTCACCGAGAAGGTTGAAACGCCCAAGAGGTTGCCAAGCAGACCAAAAGACTTCGGACAAGACTTCTATGAGGAACTCAAGAAAACCGGTATCGACAACCTGGGCGATTACACTTCATTTCAGGCACGTATGGCAGACCCTGACAACCGCAAGGCTTTGTATGAAACAATGAAGGCTCAGGGAAGATGGAATGCCGATTATGATGATTTGGACAAGTATATTCAGTATACCATGGTGCCACAAGAAAAAATAGACGATGGTATAAAATACGAGAAGGAATGGTTTGCACTCGACATGGCTCGGAGGCTTGGTGCCGGTTTGAATGACATGTTTTCCGGTGCATTCGGTTTGCTGGATAAAGGAGCAAGCACGGTGCAGGACGGAGTCAATGCCGTTAATCGTTTTATCGGATTGCCCGAAGAGCAAGGTGGATTGTTCAGAGATATAGCCGACTACTTTAAAGAAGGAGCGGAAATCAACAGGGCATTATCCAATCGTTACGGACAAGACAACTATGCTTCCCTTTGGGAGAAGGGTGACTATGCCGGTGCTTTCGGTGACGTGATGTTGAACGCAACGGAATCAATCCCGATGTCTGTTGCCGCGATGGTAGCCACCTATTGCGGTGTACCGGCGGCCGGTCTGGTCGGAATCGGAAGCGTAACGGCAAGCCAGAAGTACGATCAGCTGAATGAAGAACATCCCGAGATGAGTTATGCAGCAAAGATGATCAACGCTTCTCTTACCGGACTGGCAGAAGGTGGATCTGAAATGCTCGGTGCCGGAGTATCCAAAGTGTGGATGAGTGCATTATACAAGAGATTCGGCAAAGATGCGGCAGAAGACATGGTTCGACGTGGTGTGTTAGGATATTTGAAGAGTGCGTCACGTCGGTATGGTATATTCTTCGAACCGATAGAAGAAGGGCTCGAAGAGGTCTCTTCTCAATTCGCCGAAAACGTCACGGATAAATTCACCGGTGCGGATCCGAATCGAAAAATCAGTGATGGGTTGATGGACAGCTTCGTGTATGGTGTCGGTGGCGGTATGCAATTCTCGGCCGTTCATTTGCCGTCGTATGTTGCGCATAAAGGATGGCGGGAACAATGGGATCCTACCACAAGAGATTTGGAACGTATGCAGAACCAATACGACATTGCAGAGGCGGCACAGAATCCGGGCAGTGTACGGTCGGCAGGACGGGAAATGGCGAATGCCGCAGCGCAATTGGATGCCGCAGACGAGAACACACAACAGTTGGCCGGACAATACAAGGATGCCAGCAAGGGCGAAAGGGAGTCGATCCTGAACAGCCTTGCGGACGAAAAGCAGAAACTTACTTTGGAAGCCTATTGGAGTGCCTACGACAATGTACAAGCTCTGGCCGATAACGCAGAGATGCAAGCGAGGGCGGCAGTACGTCAGGATTTCAACGACAATGTCAAGCCGTATATTACCTCTATTCCGGAATTGAACAACGGCGAGAAGTCTGTGGTTACTGCAACGCTCAACAGCCGAGGCGGCGATCAGCAGGTACGGGTGAAATCCATGGATGCCCACACGGCAGTGATCTTCGACGAGAGTGCGCCGAACGGAGTGCGTGAAGTGTTGCGAAGCCAACTATCCAACATATCCGCAAGCAATGTGAACGATCTGTACCAGGAGAGTCTGAACAAAGCAAGGGAAGAACAGAAGAAGAAACTCGAATGGCAATACATGCACAATGCCAAGACGGAAGCACCGAGACAAGGACTGGTGGTCTATAACGGCAATCAGGCATTCTTGTTGCAAGGGCAAAACCAAAATGGCGATTGGATGGCCGTGACTGCAGTCGTTGACCCAAAGAGCGGTCAGATCGTACCGGCCAAGAATGCAATGCCGATACAGATGACCGAGGCAGAGGTATTGCAGTTGCAAGACAGTTACTATGATGCCCAAGAAGAGCAGACGGCCGGCAGTACTCAGACGACGGACAATCAGAGTCAGCCGACTGCCCAACCGACGACAACGGAAGCCGGTCAAGTAGCAAACGAACAAATCAAGGAACCAACCACCCCGGCAGCGGCTCCGCAAGAGTCTGGCGTGGATGCGATGCCGATGAAGAAGAACGGCGATGAGGATTGGATGGCGACCACTGCCGAACGTGCACACCGGTATATCTTCACCGAGTCAAGACTTTCGCGCGACGAAGGCAACCGGTTTGTTGCGGCCAATATCGATGCGGCACAGAATGCATTGGACAAGGCAAAGGCGGCACAGCTGCCGAAGATGGGCAACAGTATACAGAAATACAATCAAGCCAAGGTCAAACATCAGGAGAAGATCGACGAGGCACAGAAAGCATTGGACTATTGGAACAATGTACGGGATATTCAGAACGGCATACAACAAGAGGAGATTAAGCGCAGAGCTGCTGAGGAGGCAGTGCGTCATGATGAAGCCGTGGAGCGAAGAAAAGCAGAGGGCGTTCAACAAGATGGTGCTGATGCAGCAGTCGGCGGAGAACACCAAACAACAGATGCAGATGGAGGAAGACCAACGAATGTTGGAGGAACTTCAGAACGCCAAAGTGATTTGGACAAGACCGAAGAAATAAAACTTTCTGATGAGATTGATGAGAACGGACGGCAGTTCGTGCTCTCATCGGAGGGAGAACTTGCCTTTGGAGAGATTGGTGAAGATACAGGGCTGACCGCTGCTCCTATCCTCCTGAGTGAAGGAATGATAACAAATCCAGCAACCAATGATGGCTACGGTCTTGTGCATATTGAGGCAAGACACGGTGACCAAATAAGAAAGGCTGGGTATAAGTCGGTTCTTGATTTCATTGAAACCGTTGCAAAGAACTATGATGTAATCAAGGAGGGCAATCTTAGAGACGGACACCAAACATACAGATTGCTATTGACTGATAAGCATAACAACACGCTTATGGTTGAGTTGTCCGGTGATGGGACTTATTGGAACATAAATACCGCAGGAATATTCAAGACATCCTACGGTAAGAAAAATAAGGAAGTGTATAACCGCCATACTACGGCTAAACAGCCTGTCGAAGCTGTTGAAACATCGCAAGACGCTGAACAAGGCGACACTCAGACATCCTCCCGCATGAACGTTCCTACATCTTCCGAAAGCGAAAGTAACCAAAGAAATTCAAACGGCCAAACAAAATCCGAAGAAAATTCAAACGTTGGGAATACTCAGACGAATGAGGCACGGACGGAGGGTGGCGAGCTGACGAATGCTCCTACCGAATCCAACCAGAAAAGAAAGGATACGGCAGAACCGGCACGTCGTCAGAAACTCTCGCCCGAGAAGAGAAAGGCAGTCGAACGGATTGCCAAACGATTGGGAACGAGTGTCACATGGGTGGATACGATGGAGGATAACGGAACGTATGACTCCGAGACAAAGAACATCCGCATTGCCATGGATGCCGAGAATCCTCTGGTGGAAGTGTTCGGTCATGAATCGTTGCACCGCATCAAAGAGTTGGGCGGAAAGTCCTACTCGCAATTGCGCGACGCACTGAAAGCATTTGAAGGAGAGGAAGCCTGGGCGAGCCGTATGGACGAGATCCGAAACCGCTACGAAGGCAGTTTCGACGGCATGAATCTGACAGACGAGGAGATCAACGCCTATTACGAAGAAGAGGCGGTAGCCGATGCTTTGGGCGAGATGATCAACAACCGGGAAATGGTTACCGAGTTGGCCAACCGAATGGATCACGGCGTATTGGCAAAGATCCGTGACATTCTGAACGAGATGATCGAAGCCATTGAAAAGGCTTTCGGGAAGAAAGTCCCGGAAGAGGTGCAGCGCATCAAGGATCTGAAGAAGGTGATTGATAGGGCTTATATGGAGGCGAAGAAGAATGCTCAGATGGAGGCCCAAAAGCCTCAACCCGGCACCCGTCAATCGAAGCGGGAAAAGGTCTCGAACAATATTTTCGATATTGCCGAAGAAAAAATAAAAGCTCGGGAAGAAAATTCTGAATCATCGGCACCAATTGTCAGAGAGCAGAAAGCCGGCGGAACGAAGCCGACCCATGCCGAGCAAGTGCTGCGCGATGTCGTGATTGACCATCTACGCAAGAGCGGTATGGACGTTATCACAGATCAGGAAGAAGGACAGCGGGTGCTGGATATGGCGAATGGTGAGGATGTGAGGATGAATGCCAAGAAAAGAAGAGCACTTGAAACCGCCTCGCTTGGAAATAGTCCAAGGTCATTAACTGTCATTTCAAGTGCCGATGGTGCAAAGGTATTGAATAATATTGATAATCTTGCAAAGGAATTGGACAATTCTGCAACTCAGCCCAAAACTTTTATCGGTGATGTAGCCAAATCGTTAGGAATGTCAGACCGGGGCAAGAGCAGTCAGTATGCCACCTTTGAAACAAAGAATGGTGAAATCGTTACCATCCGTCTAAGCAATCACAACGCAACAGTTTCAAACTTTGATAATCGAGGAGAAGCCGATGGTATCAGCATTGTCGTTTCACCAAAGGAGAATACTGGCGTTGTCAATGACGGCAGTGCTCACATTGTAGAATATTACTATGATGCCATCAAACTCCGCAAAGCCGAGGGCAAACCATTGGCTGAGATTGTGAAGTCTATCAAGCAAGCGTTGTATAGCGGAGAGTTCAAGGACACTACCGGTTTGGCTGAAACCCAAGAGGTGAATGCCAAAGAAGCGGACGCAAAGATAACAGATCATGTCCGTTACTTCCGTACGGCGAAAGGTGATGCTTACGGCTTTACGGTCAACGGAAAGATCTATATCGACCCAAGGATCGCCAATGCGGAAACGCCGATTCACGAATATACCCACCTTTGGGCAACGGCTTTGCGACAGGGCAATCCGAAAGAGTGGCAGAACGTGGTGCAACTCATGAAGGGAACCCAAGTATGGGACGAGGTGAAGAAGCTCTACCCGGAACTGAAAACAGAGGATGCCATTGCCGATGAAGTGCTGGCACAGTATTCCGGCAAGCGAGGAGCCGAACGTCTCCGTGCCGAAGCCCGAAAGATCGCCGAGGGCAAGGGTTCGGTGCTGGAAGCGGCAGAAGCAATCACGGCATTGCAGAAGATAAAACAAGCCGTGGACAAGTTCTGGCGGGGTGTGGCCGACTTCTTGGGCATTCACTTCACGACTGCCGAAGAGGTGGCCGACCGTGTGATGAAGGACTTGCTTGATGGGGTGGATCCGAGGAAGTTCGGGAAGGGAGAAGGTTTGCGACTCCAAGAGAACGAGGAGATTGCCGATATTGTAGCCAAGGCAAAGGCAGACGGCACTTACATGAAGGCTCCGAACGGCGAGCCGACTAATTTGGACGAACGGCAGTGGGCGCAGGTGCGGACGAAGGCGTTCAAGGAGTGGTTCGGCGACTGGGAGAAGTCTGCGCGTATTGAGAAGCTACGTGGAAGCAAACCTGTGGAGATTACGGGAAAGGAGATAGCGCCGTCTGAGGACTTGAAAGAATACAAGAAGAACGCTTTGGAATACGGCAAGTCATTGCGTGGTGCTTACACCAACG
>CAVJQR010000042.1:2900-16122 GCA_963651605.1 Agathobaculum sp. | reverse complement strand
GCTCTTTCCCTCAGTGAGGAACAAGCCTCGCACGGCCGAACCATTTCCTCCATGGCAACCGATGCAAGAAGAATTGAAAACATTCGACTGAATTGCCCCGAACATACTGACATCTACTTTACCGGCATTCATATAAATGGTATCGGAATCAGCAGAAAAATCGGCTTTGTCGATTTCAACAAATGTCACAACGCGCTTTCTCAAACGATTAATAACGCAAAGTTCAACCTCTTCAATATTATCTTTAATACCGGACAATGTCACTTCGACGGAACCATCTTCCGCAAGATTGGTAGGAAGCACCTTTGAAATGGTGGCATAGTCATTGCCAGAACTAAATCCAGCAATCACCAAACTATAGCGTTCATTCCAGGTGTCGGCCCCTGTTAACTGTGCATTCAATTTCAAGGCCAAACCTTCTTGAGGGATAACTATTTCCTTCTCGTATATTCGACCTTCATCACATGAGACGAAAAGAGTGGTGAACAATGCTACTATATATACCAAATTCTTCATAAGAACGAACTCCTTAATCATTAGAATGTGTATTGCAGCAATACTGTTGCCGAATGTGTAGCCAAGCCCAAGTTATCATTATCACGATCCAACTGAGTATCATGATTTGTACGGCCTACGAACTGGTACATTGCTTGCAACTTCAAATTACATCCTTTGAAGAAATAGTTTACACCTACAGCCGGAATATTCAAGAAACCATCTTTATCGGTACCATTACGGTTGAACAAATCATACCGCAAAGCAGCTTGAACACGAGGAGCTACAAAGTAACCTCCTTGAATATAACCACCAATATAGTTATAATGTTCATCAATTTTCTGACGTTTAGTAAAACCTACGTTCATCCAATAGACTTCAGCTGCCAAATAGAGTTTATTTTTCAACATGGCAAACTCGGCTCCGACACGACTATCGTTCGTACTTTCGTTTTCGCTCTCGACATTTAATGATCCCGATACGGCAAACATAATCTTGTCTTCATGCAAACGGTTCGGATTACCTTGAGTGGAAGGCATCACCCCTTTCGGCATATAGCTTAAGCGTCCAGCATAGAGCAAAGACGGAATGTGCCAATCATCGCTGAATGTTTTGGAAGCAGTATTCACACTTGATCCCGTACCATTGAACAAACCGATTTCATAACCGAATTTATTGCTCAATAATCCGTGGAGTTCAATACCCAAGTCAAAACCGGTTCCCACATTAGGAGTGACCGCATTCAAAGAATATGGCATAATGACAGCAGTAGTCAAAGAAAGAGGCAATTGCGGAAGCAATGTCTCGCCTAAGGTGGTCAAGTAGGCATGAGAAAAGGGAGTTTTGAACTTTCCTACCTTCAATTGTACTTTTTGATTGAACTTCACATCAAACCAAGCTTGCTGTAATAATCCGCCACCACTTGATGCCGCATTAATAGAGAGATTGAATGCTACTTTGTCAAATGCTCTACCCGTAAAACCTAATACAGCATACGGTATAGAAAAGCCGGAATTGGCGATATTATCTTGATTGTAGGCTTTATCCAAACCCTCGTCATCGTACCAGTTAAAGTTGCCGGCCGTTTGAACCATCATGTAAGGTTTGAAAACAAAATCTCCTTTCTTTGATTGGATAGTAAAACCTTTTCGTCCTGCCAAAGATACAACACCATTTTCCGTATCTTCTTCTTCCTGTGCCATTGCTGACGCGAACGGCAAAATGGCCATCATGACCAAGAGTAACCATTTATTCATAACTGTATAATATTCTGCGTTCTTTTTTTATATTTATTATAATGACTTCAAGAATTCTACGAGGGCATCTCTATCCGCCTTGCTCATATTCTTGAAGAGATTCTTTGATGCTTCTCCTTCTCCGCCATGCCACATAATAGCCTCAACAAAGTTGCGGGCGCGCCCGTCGTGCAAGAAATAAGTATGTCCATTCACTTTCTCTTGCAAACCGATACCCCACAGCGGTGTTGTTCGCCATTCATTGCCACGAGCCAAACCACTGACGTAGTTGTCATTCAAACCAACGCCCATGATTTCAGAGCCCATATCATGAAGAAGGTAGTCGGAATAAGGATGAATTGTCTGACCTCCTACCCAAGGCAAATGCGTTCCATTCAACAAAGTGGAACCTCTTGGCTTCGTATGAAGCGTAGTGACGTGACACAAGTGGCACTTTGCCTGGTAGAACATCTGTTCTCCACGTTTGACAGTTTCGTCATTCACCTTTCTACGAGCCGGAACACCAAGACTTTGCATGTACAGGTCTACATCTTCCATGTCTTCAGTCGAAACTTCCAACTGCTCGTATGACAATCCCATCATACTACCCTGGTCCATTTGGATTTGACCCTCGCAGATTTCCTCCGGGTAGCGACTGTTCGTCACACCCATATCACTGGAGAATCCTAACTCGACAGTCAAGTCAGCATGCTGAGCTTTATTACCGGAAAGGCCTAAGCTCTTGACACCTTTCTCTGTAATATAGTTGCAACGTCCGCTGATTCCATATTCGGGATAATTACTTTTTTTTGCCAAAGCCTCTATCTCTGTCGGATCAAGAGCCATCATTTGTCCCATTCCGACGTGACGAAGTGGAATACGTACGGTACAGAACAAGTCTTCAGGCTTGATACTGTCGGCATACCACTCAGTAATAGTATAGTTAGGCTTGCATAATTCATATTCTTCCCCATCTGGGAAAGTAAAGGTTTCTTTGGTATATTCTACTTTTAATTTGCCCTCAGGCTTAACACCATAAATCGCTTGATCATGTAAGACACGGCCATAGTTTTGGAAAAATGAACCATTCTTACGCGTAATATAAACCAACATGGAAGAGAAGCCCGTACTACCGGAACCGCCCTCCGACCAAAGAGTTGGTCTTGTTCGTCCTGCATTTCGATGACAGCTGCCACAAGAATATCCAGCATACACAGGACCTAATCCTCCTCCGTAACTATTACTACTGGTACGGACATCATCATAAAGCTTATCACCGCGGTGGAAGCGGGTACTATATGTTCCACTTACCCAATCTGCTTCTGAATCAAATGCGAAAGTAGAGTTAGTAAATATAGTAGATGTTCCGGCGGAAAGAGCATAACCTGTCGGCACGCTTACATCATCCATATCTATCTGATCATCATCTTCGCAAGAGAACAAGAATGGGAAGCAACATAACAACGTTAATAATTTGATATTCTGATGCGTCATAAGTAATTAAAAATGCAATTGTTATAAGATGATAAAAGCAGAGACGGAATAATTGCTTTTTTCCCGTCCCTACTTATTATATTGTCAACCTCTAATTAGAAGTCCGTATGAGTCTTGAAACGTTCAGCGTAGCTCTTACCGCCCTTGTAGCTGTCGTTCCAATAAGAATACAAATCAGAAGCATCTTTCTGCAACAGATATGCTACCTGATACATGTAGTTGCCCCAACTCTTTGCATTTGTTGAGTTGTAAACGAGATCCGCAGAATCATCCGTATCAGCCTCATCGCTTGTTGTACGAGCTTCACCATTACGGAATGCCAAGAACTCCAATGTGTGGAAACCACGAACTTCCTGCTTAGCTGTTACAGCATCTTCCGAATCACCGTCAGTCCAATCCAAATCATCGAAGTTACCTGAGTTCAAGATGTTTACAATAGCATCTTGGTCCAATGGCCAGCTATCCATGTTCGGATCCAAACCTTCGTTATCAACCGGGCCAAACAAGAACGCTTCACTTGTTTCCCATGGTTGACGAGCTGTCATCCATGCTTCACAAACGGCTTCGAAGTTAGCATTGCTTGGAGCATCGCGGAAAGCTTTTACTGTATTAAACAAAGCCGTGTTAGCTTCTTTCAAATCCTTGTAAGTAGGAAGAACCACGCTGTTAACATAAGCAATAACCACCGGTTCCAAGTTTTCGTCCTGATTGATTGTACCGGTCTGTTCGATATAACCGCTCAAGTTTTCCAAAACCGTTACCAATTCAGCACATTTTGTTTGAGCTGTCTTTGCTTCTGTACAATTGATATTGTTACGGAAAGGTTGAGGAATAGCCTCGATTGCAGCACGAGCAGCCTCGATTGCATCCTTTACCTCTTTGTCTTTATCTGAATTAACGCTTGCTACCAATGAAGACAATGAAGAAGAAGCTACACTTCCATCGCGTGATCCATAATATGCATTACGGATAGAGCGGATATTGTTCTGATAGTCGTCACGAGAGTGCCAGCTGTACCAAGATTCTACAGAATACAAAGCTTCTGTTTGTTGACCATTATTCCATTTGTTCAATGGGTCACCAATCTTAGACTCACCAACTTCAGTTGCAATTTCAATACAACCATCCAAAATTTGTTTAACACATTCGAATGAAGCACCGGCTGCTTTTTGTTCATCCTTCTTGTCGTCATTGTTGTCATCGCTACAAGAAGTGCAAGTTAAAACAAGGCCCATCAAAAGGCTACCTGCCATTACAAAGAACATTCTCATTTTTCTCTACTTGTTTTACAATTAATGTATCTTATTTTTATACGAATCATTATTTAGACAAGAACCATCCGACATAGGCAAGACCGATAGCGAATTCATTCTCGCTATTGTATTTAGTCGTACCGAATACTTTCTGCGTTCCAATCTGGCGGGTAGTATAATCTGCCTTTACAACCAAGTTGGGCAACGCATACCAGTTGATACCGGCTGTCCATTTGCTCACTTGCGAACGAGCGTCCAAGGTCTGTCCTTTGTCGGCCACCTGCTGTGGGTTGTAATAGTCGTATCGTACAAACGGATAGATCACCGGCATTTTCTTCGGTTCGCCAAAGATTCCCTTCAAGTTGAAACCAACCTCAGCACCATAAGTCAAGGCACCTTTTGCCACTTTACGCATGGCCGAACTATGATAGCTGTTACCACTATTTGAAACGTTCACACTTCCAACCGCCGCAGCATTCTCCAAGTCGCCTTTGATAACCATACCTCTCGCAGTCAAGTATTTACATTTATATTGAGCATCGAATGAATAAATGGTTACAGCAGACTGCCCTACTGATGAATACTTGTATCGTTTGTCGGCATTTGCCGTTACATTATTACAATAATAGAACGATGCTCCAACGCGCAAGCCCGGTACTCCTTTATAATTCAAGCGAGCCACATAAGCAGGAGAGGTAAAGTTGTCCACTTCAAACTGTCCTTGTTTTCCATCAGCCACCCAGTTGTCACGACCGAAGCCATCGGCATTCAAACCGGTTACAACCATCGCTTCATAGTCAAAGTCAGCATAACCTCTACCAAAGGTACCGAATACGGAGATACCTGTTTCATGCCATGTAGATGGGATAATGGTTGTTTCGCCTTCCGGACGGGAAGTTCCGAAGAAATTGATCGGCTCGTGATTGTAGTTTGTCAAACCGACCGGAACGATCATATGGCCGGCACGTACATTGAAAGCCGGATGGATCAAGCGAGTGATATGGAATTGCTCCAAAGCGACTTCTCCGCCTTTTTCCATTTCTGTCTCATATTCGCCATTTTCAGAGTTCTCCAATTCACGTTCGATGCCGACACCGCCGGCCTCAAATTCTATTTCTGCTCCCAATACCCATTTAGGGTTAAACTTGTAATCGAAAGCTACCACGAAACGTGGAATGGAGATAGAATTACGATGTTCGTCAGAGTTTCCATAAGATGTACCTGAAAATCTGTTGATACCATAATCCATAAACTTAGCCAATGCCTCACCATATCCACCAACGCGGAACTTATTGTAGCCGCTTGCGTAGATATCTGCAGACTGTTCTGCTGCTGATTTTTCGCTGTCCTGAGCCATTGCATTCCCTGCAATACAGAGTGACAAAACCAGTAAATTTGCTAATCTTTTCATTCTCTTTTTATTTTGCGGCAAAATTACGCCGATTGGATTCGGGCAACAATCCCCATAAATAGGTAAAAAATGTTCAAAGTTACCCTATAGTAGGTATATGTTGGTATGAATACATACTAATAGGTAGCACCTCTACCAAATATACTATAAAATAGGTATTGCGCAAGGGCATAAGTCGCCCTATCTTTGCATTGTCAAAATGAATGTAACACTATTAGTATAATCGCTAAATCAAAACCTGATCGCTAATTTATGTAAGCATATAAGATGATAAAATATTGGAAAGTTTTATTGGTTATTTCCGATATACAGGCAAGCCTCGCTGGGAAGTGAGGCTTGTCTGTTATATATCATCACCTCTGCGCAAAGTTACAAATATATATCTGAAGAATAAACATCCGGTCCACATTTTCAAAGCATTTTTTCTTCTAAAAACAGATCGGACAAGCCCTTGGAAAAACACGGGTGTTTCCTTTTTAAAACACTAATGTTTTTGATTGAAAACATGGGTGATTTGAATTAAAAACATTAGTGTTTTTTGAAAAAAAGATGCGGAGCATTTCAGAAAAAGCTCGGCATGATTTTGGAAAAAGCTCGGCATGATTTTTTGAAATGCTCCCGAGCCTTTTTTTGCAGGTATACTACCCTCTTTACGCTATCGGCATCGGAGTGGCAGAGAGCCTCAACACGATCCATCCGATCAAGAGTAGTTGCAACACCAAGATCAAGGGAACGCCTATGTAAAACTTTTTGTGCATCGTCTTGTGGTGAAACACTTTCATGCCCAATAAAGCACCAATGCTACCCCCCACGGCTGCCAGCAAGAGCAAGGTCTTCTCGGGTGTCCGCCAACTTCCCGCCTTGGCTTTGTATTTGTCCAAACCATATGTGCCGAATGTAATGACATTGATCAGCACGGCATATGTCACAATGAGATAAAATGCAGTTGTCATATTTCTTTTTTCCTCTTGTTTAAAAAACACTCTTCTTCGTGAGAGTTGATAATTCCAATGGCTTGCAGATAAGAATAGACGATGGTTGTACCGACAAACCGCATGCCTCGCGCACGGAGGTCGTTCGAGATTCTGTCGGAGAGCGGCGAACTGACTTTGTCGCATTCGTAAAGCGTCTCCCCTTTTGTAAAGCTCCAGATGTAATGGTCGAACGAACCGAACTCCGTTTGAATCGATAAGAAAACTTTGGCATTGCGCACTGCGGCAGCAATCTTCAGCCGATTTCGCACAATCGACCTATCCGTTCGCAGCATCTCCTGCTTTTCAGCCGTAAAAACTGCTACCGTATGGCAGTCGAAATCAGCGAAAGCACGACGAAAGGCGGCCCGTTTGTTCAGTATGCACTCCCACGAAAGCCCGGCTTGAAAGCTCTCGAGCAGAAGCATCTCGAACAGTTTCCGGTCGTCGTGAACGGCAACGCCCCATTCTGTATCATGATAGGCGACATATAATGGATTCTTCATGTTGCACCAATGGCAACGCGGTGGGTTGGACATACTGTTCAATCGTTTTTTTATTGTTAGACTTTCTGATATTTGCTCTTCGCAAAGATACATCTTCCTATCCAATATGTCAAGAGAGCAAGTAGTGCGCCCATACAGAAAACGACCATGTCATCAACGCCTCCCCGAAAGCGAAAAGGAAAAACGAGATGCAAATCCGCTCCGAAAAGTAATGGTTTCCTCGTTTATTTCTCTAATTTTGTCGTTTATAATGAATGATGCGCCAACCATTTGAGGGCCTGCATTGTTATGGTAGAAACTAAAAAGATAGAAAAATGAAATATGTTGATTTACTTGGGCTGCTCCTTTGCCCAGTGTTGTTGAGCGGATGCGCCACCATGAGTCCTGAGAACAGACAATTGTATGGCATGCAGACCGGCGGTATGATCGGAAGTGTTTCGGGGTCGATTATCGGTGACCGCATCGGAGGATGGGGCGGTTCGCTGATCGGATCGGTCGTTGGCGGGGTGGCCGGCAGTGCCATCGGTGCAGCCGTAACAAGTCCGGAGAATCAATACGCTTATTCAAATTCAAGATCCTACTCGAACGATTATCCGAACTATAATACGGAATACCGTAGAAACTATTCAAGTTCTTCGCGCGCGTACAATAATATATATATCAAGGATATCATTCTGGAGGATGAAAATGGCAACCGCCGAATCGATAGAAACGAGCGTTGTTGCCTGACATTCATCATCAAAAACGAAGGTCGCAACGCTGTTTCTGAAATCATGCCGGAATTGAAAGGGCAACGTAACGCACGATACATCAAACAATCGCCGGCTATTGCCATTCGGAACATTCGTCCGGGCGAAACGATCCGCTACCAAGTAAAACTTTGGGCTTCACCCGGTTTGAAAAATGGGGAAGCCCAATATACGATTCGCTTGAACTGCCGCAATAATGGAAGAGGTTATGAGGAAACGTTCACCGTTCCCACCTCAGCCTATTAAAACATTTTACGGACACGGTCGACGCCTGCCGCCAAAATATCGATCTCTTCTTTGGTGTTGTAGAAGGACAACGATGCGCGCACCGTTCCTTCTATGCCCAAAGCATGCATCAAGGGTTGGGCACAATGATGCCCGGTTCGGACAGCAATGCCCAATCTATCGAGCAACATACCCATATCATAATGGTGAATATTCCCCACCAAGAAAGAAATAACAGCCCCTTTATGAGCCGCATTTCCAAAAATCCGCATACCTTCTATCGCATTCAGTTTTTCTGTAGCATATTGCAACAGTTCCTGTTCATAAGCGGCAATGTTGTCCATTCCAAGACGATCGACATAACGCAAAGCTTCAGCCAAAGCCGTACTGCCGATATAATCGGGAGTACCTGCCTCGAACTTGAACGGAAGCTCGTTGAACACAGTCTTTTCAAACGAGACGGTGGCAATCATTTCACCACCTCCCTGATAAGGAGGGAGTTTATCCAACCACTCTTCCTTGCCATATAATACGCCTATTCCCGTTGGTCCATATACTTTATGACTTGAAAAAACATAAAACTCAGCATCCAAATCTTGTACATCTACCTTCATGTGAGGAGTAGACTGCGCACCATCTATCAACACCGGCACTTGATGTTCGTGTGCGATTCGGATAATTTCTTTGACCGGATTGACAGTACCCAGCACATTGGATACATGAGCGACGGAAACAATACGCGTCTTGTCGGTAAACAACTTCTCATATTCGTCGAGCAACAATTCACCTTTCTCATTCATAGGTATGACCCGTAGCGTAATACCCTTCTTGGCTGCTTGAATTTGCCACGGAACGATATTCGAATGGTGCTCCATTACCGAAACAATCACCTCATCGCCTTCCGACATGCATTCGTCAGTAAAGCTCGAGGCAATAAGGTTGATGGATTCAGTCGTGCCGCGTGTAAATACAATTTCATTCGAGGAGCGGGCATTGATGAAACGTTGCACTGTCTTGCGGGCCTCCTCATGTGCTTCGGTTGCTTCTTGACTAAGAAAATGAACCCCACGATGAATATTCGCATTCACGTTATAATATTCATATTCAATCTTCTCGACCACGCAACGAGGCTTTTGGGTTGTTGCACCATTGTCAAAATAAACCAATGGTTTACCATATATTTGATGCGAGAGGATCGGGAAATCCTCTCGGATGCTTTGGATATCTAACATATTGTTTTTATTTCTCGTTTCTATAACAATCGTCAAAGGTACAATGTTTATTTGGAAAGCCGACGATTATTGTTGCACGATTTTATTGAATTCAAGCGGTGCGTTGGTCGTAATATAGTCAACCCCCTGCTCCACCAACGAACGCATAATCTCTGGCTTGTTGACGGTCCAGACATTTACCTTAACCCCCAACGTTTTGGCCTCGGCGATCCACGTCGTATACTTGTCGAACACCTCATATTGATAATCCATATCCAAACCCAAACGTTTCAAGTCGGCCGGCGAAACTGCTCCAAACTTGTCATTCGACGAAGCCGGCCCATATAAGTAGGCAACCGGTGCATAAGGAGCAAGATGCTTCAATTCTTTGCAGATGTTCATGCTAAACGAAATATAATCCACGCGGTCCTCGAGTTGATACTTCTCCACCATAGCCACCACTGCATTGACAGCTCGGTCTTCATTCACGACACGTTTGTGAGGCTTTATCTCCAACACCAGTTTCATATCGGGGATGGTTTTGAAAGTTGTCAAATAATCATCGAGCGTTGGAAGCACTTCTCCGTTCGAAAGTTTGCGATCTTTTATTTGATCATAGTTGATATCCTCTATACGCACGCCGTCGATTTCAACATCGTGGTGGACTACCGGAACACCATCTGCCGTGATAATGACATCCAATTCCGAACCGTAAGCTTTTACATCTTTCGATTTTACCAACGAAGCTATCGAGTTTTGGGCCGATCCTTCGCAATCCCAATATCCACGATGCGTAATGAGTTGAGTTTGAGCTGTTATGTTTGAAAAACAAGCAGAAGAGACTAATGCCAAAGTAATAAATAATGTTTTCATCATATTATGTTTTTATAAGTTTTTTGATAAGCACAACCAGGTTACTTCTGATAGAAGCGCACCCAATCGATCTCCATCTCAACAGGAAGATCCTCCGAGTGGATTGCTCCAACCCACGAACCTCCCAACTGCATATCAATCAGCAGGTAGAATGGACGATCAAATGGAAATTGTCCTTCCTTCTCGGTTTCAATACGCGGATAGGTAAATGTGTGAATATCATTGATATAGAACGAGACGCTATCCTTATACAATTCGACGGCATAGGTATTGAATTCGTCTCTGTTAATGGCTCCAATACCGCCCGACTTCGGATTGTCCTTGATACCTTGTACATAAGTATAATTTGAATGTACTGTCTGATAGGCAATGGAGTCGTTGTTCAGTCGCTCCATGATGTCGATCTCACCGCCATTTGGCCATTGTGCATTTTCAGGCAAAAGCCAAAATGCCGGCCAGGCTCCTCGAGCACCATGCAAGCGTGCGTTGATTTCCAAACGTCCGTTCTCGAACAATTTTTTCCCTTTTGTAAACAATCCACCAGTCAATACCGGAGAGGTATCCTGTTCCAATATATTATTTTCGATGCCACGTAAAATCAAATAGCCATCACGCATCGCAAAACAGGAGTCGCAATCCGACATATGGCGATCCCAATCGGAAGAGCCACGGGGGATTTTGCTCCATACTTGCGCATCGAACTCGGGTTGATCGAAATTTTCTTCCCATACCAATTGCCAGTCTTTGCTCTGCTTCCGGCTCTCACAACTTGAGAATATTGCCCAAACGCCCAAAAGAGTAAAAGTAAGTAACAGTCTGTTCATCATAAAATGTTTTTGATTTCAAGTAAACTTTTCACAGTGTAAAGCGGCTGAAAGTTGGAAGTGGGTTTCTCCTCCTGCGGATTAAACCATATCGCCCCCATCTTTGCATTGCATGCTCCTTGCATGTCAGCGTCCCAACTGTCGCCAATCATGAGCGATTCATTACGGCGCGAGTTGGTATTGATCAAAGCGTAATCGAAAATGCCCTTGTACGGCTTTTGAATAGCCGCATCTTCCGACAAGATCATGCGCTCAAAAAATGGTGCCAGGCCCGAGTTCTTCAGCTTGAGATACTGCACTTCGCGGAAACCGTTCGACAAGATAAAGAGTCGATACCTCGGCTTTAAGTAAGTCAACAACTCTATTGTGCCCTCCACCAAGCGTGTCTGCTTCGTGGTTTTCTGCAAGAAGAGGTCGTTGATTCGTAAGATTTCTTGCGGATCGTCAACGCCTAACGGCTTGAATACATACAAGAAACGTCCAATCATCAATGTCCGTTTGTCTATTTCATTCCTTCTATATTGTGCCCACAGCTCAACATTGTGTGGAAAATAGATGGAAAAGAACGTCTCGAAGGAGCCATAATACCGACCCATGTCGAAGTCGTCATACAACTCTTCGAGACATGCTTTGTTATTGTGGTAGGTATCCCAAAGGGTATCATCCAAATCAATAAACAAACTTTTGTATTTCATCATCCGACTTCAATCACCAAGAATTTGCTCAAGCTCCAGAATGCTTCCGGATTGGTAATCTTCAATGTCACATTTCCATCTTCATCTTTTGTAAACTCATAAGAGGTTTCCGGATGATTCGACTGCAATTTAGCCTTTGAAGAGAACAATGGAATTTCCGTCACCTCGCGAGTGTCGATCGTAATGAAGTAATCGCGGTTGAAACCATCCTGCAACACCTTGGTTTTCGTGAAGATTCCCTTCTTCGTCAAGATGTTCTGTGCTTTCAATTCCTTGGCTGTTCCGAAGCAATAGTAAGCTGTATGCAAAGCTTTGTCTTGAGCACTCAGCTTTTCAGACTGGGCAGCGTTGGTAGTTGAGAGGTTTTCAACATTCTCGTTCAGGTCAGAAACCATGTCGTCCAACTCTTGAATACGAACATTCTTCTTCGCCAAATCCTCTTGCAATGAGACAATCATCGCGGTTTTCTCATCCAACTCTTTCGACAAGCGGTCGATCATCGTTTGCAATGTCTTGTTCTTATTGCCGCTTTTATTCAGTTTATCCTGCAACTCGGCAATCTGTTCGCGATTCTTCTTCAAGGTTTCAGAAACCAACTTCATGTTTTCCTTGATCTGTTCACGACGGCCCGGCGTCATTTCGTCGCCTGCTTTCTGTTGCAAACTCAAATAATTTTCCGCGTCACGGATGGATTGAAATCCGGCTTCAATATCATCCAACGTGGACAACATGTCGTTCAACTCGCTGGAAGCTTTCGTATTCTCCAATCTAAGAGAATCATTTTCTGCTTGAAGTCTCTTGTATTCGGCAGATTGCTGACCGCAAGAAACTAACAAAACAGTGCATACTGCCAATAAAATCTTTTTCATTTCCTTTTTCTTTTAGTTGTTAAACATCCTCTTCGTCTTCTCTTTCTTTCTTTTTCTTTGCAGGTTTGTCGCCTGCCAATATGATGACTATTTCTCCTTTCGGTTCATTTTCCGTGAAGTGTGCGACCACCTCTTCCAAGGTCCCTCGCACGGTCTCCTCGTGGATCTTCGATATCTCGCGTGAAACGGATACCTCACGATCGGCTCCAAAATATTCCATAAATTGTGTCAACGTCTTGACCAAACGGAAGGGCGACTCGTAGATAATCATCGTTCGGCTCTCCGTTGCCAACTCTTTCAAGCGTGTCTGCCGCCCTTTCTTTTGCGGAAGGAAACCTTCGAAACAAAACTTTTCGTTCGGAAGTCCGGAGGCAACCAACGCCGGGACAAAGGCTGTGGCTCCGGGCAAAC
>CAVJQR010000042.1:0-2890 GCA_963651605.1 Agathobaculum sp. | reverse complement strand
CAACATCGACTCCTTGACGGACACACTCGCGTACCAGCATGAAGCCCGGGTCGGAGATGGCCGGCGTGCCGGCATCCGAAACCAGTGCAATGTTCTCGCCTGCCTTGATGCGAGCCGCCAACTGCTCTACCGTCTTATGCTCATTGAATTTATGGTGCGACTGCATTTTGTTCTGTATATCAAAATGTTTGAACAAGACGCTTGTCGTACGTGTGTCTTCAGCCAAGACCAAATCAGCCTCTTTCAAGACGCGGATCGCACGGAAGGTCATATCTTCCAAGTTACCGACTGGCGTAGGGACTACCGTTAACTTTGCCATGACTGTTCGCTTTTAAATAAATCGTTTTTCCAACAATTGGATAAAATCTTTCACTGTCTCATCGTTCAAGTCCCATTGCAATTGCGACTCAATATACTCTTTCGATTCGGCCAACGTGTGCAAATCATTAAGATCAGAGACTACGCGGTTCATCACATTCTCATTGCCATGAAACAGATCTCGGCGGAAACGGAAACGATCGTTCAAGCTGAAGGCCTTTCGGAAATCCGACAAATTTTGTTTCTCTAGCATATCATGCAATGAAACACCCGATTTACTACCGATCGTTGTAGCAGCAGGTGCTTGCACAGACGGCTCTTTCACCTCTTGACGAGGAATTTCCATCGGTACGGGATCGGGGGCCGGAGTTGGCTGAGTGGAAGGTTCTGCAACAATTATCGGTTTCTCTTCTACTTGTGGCTCAACCGGTTTTACTTCAACTGTCTGCGATTGTTGTGGCTCAAGTTGCGGCTTTTGCTGCTCAACCACTTCCATTTCATGCTGAGCCATTTCGATATTCTTCTTGCTGTTCTCCACCAACGATTTGTATTGATCGAGCAACACCGACAGATGATTCAACTCTTCTTGCTGCTCGCCCAAACGAATATTGAGTTGTTGTATCTGTTCGTTTTCGATTGCTTTCAGTTTTTCCAAAACGGAATAGGCCGAACTGCAGGCACGGCTCAACAACTGCGAAGGCAGTTCGTCGCTCTGTTGCAATCCTTTAACCAATGTTTCCAGGTTTTGGATGTCCGAAAGCAGATAATCTAATTTCTCTTTGTTCGTCATTTTGCGCAAAATACATTATATCGCAAAAATATGTATTTCTAATCAATTAACAGGCATCTTCTTGCAATTATTGTTCAGTTTTTGCATCATATACTACATATAAATATCACAACCACTCCATTACAAAAATTTTCCACTATGGAAACCGGCAGTTTGCAAAGCACCTATATAAAAATCGCACTGCAGTTTCGAACAAGATTCTCAGCACAAAACTGCAGTTTTATACCGAGAAAACTACAGTTCATTCGGGACAAAACTCGAGTTCACTCAGGGGAAAACTGGAGTTTTATGCGGAGAAACTTTTTCACTCCTCCCGAACTATCCTCTCGAAGCTCCCCTATTCTATAAATTCTTTCGGAAGATTGACGAGATAAATACGCAGCGTGGCGCGCGTCAGGGCCGTATACAACCATCGGTAAAAGCTCTCGTCCATCATCTCTTCCGTAAGATAACCAAAATCGACAAAGACATTGAGCCACTGCCCGCCCTGCGCCTTGTGGCAAGTCAGTGCGTAAGCATACTTCACTTGCAGGACATTGTAATGCGGGTCGACTTTCATTTTCTTGATCTTTCCTGCCTTCGTAGTGATATCGGCATAGTCTTCCAATACGGCATAAAACAGCTTGTCGTTCAACTCTTTCGGCAGGGCAGGAGCATTTGTTTGCAACGTATCAAGCAAAATCTTCACCTCGCTTTCTATCTCATGGTCGGGAAAGCGAGCTATAATATCGGCAAAACGGAAGCCATACATCTCGTAGGTCCGGCGCACCTTTACCACCTCAAGGATTTCGCCATTGGCAATAAAATCCATCTCCTTGATATCGTTCGCCCAAAAATAGTTGTTGCGCGCCACCAACAGCCGGTCGCCCGCCGAAAGTTCTTCCTCGCGGTATAAAATACGGTTTCGCACACCATTATTATATATAGTAGCACGATTGTTCGAGCGGGTGACGATGATCGTCTCATCTATGCCGTCACGATTATAGGCTGCATCGATCTCCTCTATCAACTCCTCGCCTTTAATAGTGCGAAAATCGACAAACGACGAGCAGCGCAGTTTCGGAAAGTGATCCGTTTGTTGTGCCTTGATCGCTTCGCGGATTCTCGTAGCATTGAACAAAATTCCCGAGTCGGCCTGCTGACGAATCACATTGGTCAGCTGAAAGGAGAAAACATGCAAGCCATATCCCTGCAACACAGCCGGATTAAGGGCAGGGCTCTCGATTTGCATCACGGGCGGAAGCTGTGCCTCATCTCCGATAATCATCAAACGACACCGCTCTCCGCTATAAACATACTGAATAAGGTCGTCCAACAACCTTCCCGTACCAAAAAAATAGCCATCGGCCGAATCATTTGTAATCATAGATGCTTCATCTACAATAAAAGTTGTATCTTTGTGCAAGTTTGGTGCGGTAAGAAAACCGGTCGGTTCATTCGAAAAGGCCTTTTGTCTATAAATGCGTTTATGAATCGTATAGGCTTTCTGCCCGGCATAATTGGAGAATATTTTGGCAGCTCTGCCCGTAGGAGCAAGCAAAACGGTTTTTTGCTTGAGTTCGGCAAGTGTTTTGACGAACGCCCCGACGAGCGAAGTCTTTCCGGTACCGGCATAACCTTTCAACAACAAGAGCGAGTCGTCCTCGTTCGAAGTCAGGAAATCAGCCATTGAATCAATGGCTTTTCGCTGTTCATCGGTTGGATTATGCGGAAAATTACGGGAAATGAGCCCGGATATGAAACTATTTATCATTTTCTGCAATAATTTTTTGCGATAAAGAT
>CAVJQR010000041.1:14325-16192 GCA_963651605.1 Agathobaculum sp. | reverse complement strand
TTTATACTCAGCATTGGCCTATTCTCGTGCAATGGAAATCAAAAAGACATTACACCTTCAGCTGATTTTGCGCCTTATGTCAAAGCCTACACCGGTGGAGTGATTTCAAAAAATTCAACCATCCGCATTGAATTGGCCAATGCTTTGCCAATGGTTGAGACAAATAGTGAAATCGAAAAGAATCCATTCCGCTTCTCTCCTTCTTTGAAAGGAAAAGCCTACTGGATCAACAACAGCACGATCGAGTTCATTCCCGACAAAGATGAACTGGAAGCGGGTACTGTTTATACAACAAAGTTCCGACTGGGAGATTTTCTATCGGTAGAGAAAAAGCTTAAAGAGTTCACCTTTACATTCCGAGTACAGGAACATTTGTTCAACATGTCAGTCGATCCGATAAAAATTTCGGCATCCGCCCCTGACATTGCCTCCATTACAGGAGAAATCACCTTCAGTGACGTAATAGAGAGTAGCGATGTCGAAAAAATTCTCTCGGCCCAAAATGGACGAAAGAGCTATCCGATAAAAGTGATTCCGACGAACAACGCATTGCAATACCAATTCTTAGTAGAGCAAGTAAAGCGGGAATCAGAAGCTTATTCCATAACTATCTCCGCAGATGGTTCAGTGGCAAAAATAAAGCAGCAGAGCAAGTTGGAAATCTCCATACCTGCAAAAGACAACTTCTGCTATTTGTCTGCCAAACGTATCGACCAACCGGAAAATGGTATATTGGTCACCTTCTCCGACCCGGTATCCAATACACAAGATTTAAAAGGATTGGTGGAAATCTCTGAGTTAAAAAACTATGTCACTCAGATAGAAGATAACCAAATATGGGTTTTCTTCGAAGCCAAACAGCAAGAAAAACTGACATTGAACCTGCATGAAGGAATAAAAAACTACCAAGACAAACCCTTGGGAACATCACATTCCGTTTCATTTGCCGACATGCAACTGAAACCGCAAGTCGAGATACCATCCGAAGCTGCCATACTCCCCGACTCAAAGAACCTGATTATTCCATTCAGAGCCGTCAATTTGTATGCTGTAGACCTGCATGTTATCCGTATTTATGAAAGTAATCTACCTACTTATCTGCAAGAAAATAATTTGTCAACGGCTAATGCTCTTCGTAGGGCCGGACGTTTAGTCTACAAAAAGACGTTGTGGTTGGACGAAATGGGGAAAGATATTCATCAATGGCAAGACTATTCTATTGATTTAGCAGGATTAATCCAACAGGAACCGGGAGCACTCTATCGTATATTGCTTACATTCAAACAAGAATATTCTGCTTATCCTTGTGGGGGTAATAGCTCCGACAGCCATTATTCAGACAACAACCTAATGCAAGTCAACAGCAACATCTCAGACGAAGAGGAAGCTGTTTGGGACGATCCTTCTACCTACTATTATTATAGTGGTGCGCAACGAGATTGGTCGGTGTTTGATTGGCGGGAAAGAGAGAATCCTTGTCACGCATCCTACTACATGTATGAAACCCATTTCGCCACTTGTAATGTATTGGCATCTAACATTGGTATGATCGTGAAGCGGAACTCCCGCAATACCTTATGGGTAGCTGTCAACAATATATTGGATACAAAACCAATTGAAAAGGCAAAGGTTACAGCCTATAATTTCCAATTACAAACAGTTGGCTCGGGGGAAACAAATGCCGAAGGTATGTTGGAAATCAATACCAAAGGCAAGCCTTTCCTCGTCATAGCAGAAGTAGAGAAACAAAAGGCTTACGTCAAAGTTGCTGACGGTGAAGAGCAGTCTGTCAGCCGTTTCGATGTAGGCGGAAAAGAGATCGAAAAAGGATTGAAAGGATTCATTTATGGAGAACGCGGCATATGGC
>CAVJQR010000041.1:3335-14315 GCA_963651605.1 Agathobaculum sp. | reverse complement strand
ATATGGCGACCGGGTGATACTTTGCACCTCTCTTTCATCTTGGAAGATCGAGAGAAACGTATTCCTGATAGCCACCCTGTATCATTGGAACTCTATAACCCCAACGGACAATTCTACACAAAAATGGTATCGACCAAAGGGGTAAACGGATTCCATATCTTCACGCTTCCTACGAAGAGTGAAGACCCGACAGGGGTATGGAACGCTTATGTCAAAGTGGGAGGATCGACGTTCCACAAAGCCATTCGAATTGAAACGATCAAGCCCAACCGACTAAAAATCAATCTTCAGTTGCCGAACATATTAAGAGCATCGCAGAAAGAGACGACAGCCAGCCTTTCCTCTGCCTGGTTGACGGGGGCAAAAGTATCCAACTTGAAGGCTAAAATTGATATGTCTCTATCGAAAGTCAACACGCAGTTCAAGAATTTCGATCAGTATATCTTCAACAACCCTGCGACCAACTTCACTTATACCAAGAAGGAGGTCTTCTATGGTACACTGGACGCAGAGGGAAATGCCCGAGTACGACTGAATCTTCCCGAAGCATCACAAGCACCAGGCATGTTGAATGCCCAAATCACAACCCGCGTATATGAGCCGGGAGGAGATGCAAGCCTTTATACGCAAACCGTACCATTCTCTCCTTTTTCATCATATGTTGGTATTAATTTGAACCAGCCCAAGGGGAAATATATAGAGACGGACAAAGAGCATGTGTTTGATGTAGTAACTGTCGACGACAATGGCAACCTGACCAATCGCTCGAATTTGGAATATAAAATTTACAAGATCGACTGGAACTGGTGGTGGGAACGAGGCGACCAATCGTTTAGCTCCTATGTAAATAGTTCTTCTATCGTACCTGTGGCAAGCGGTAGCTTACAAACTGTCGGCGGGAAATGCTCATTCGTGTTCAAAGTCAACTACCCTGATTGGGGACGCTTCTTGGTATATGTCAAAGACAAAGACAGTGGTCATGCAACAGGCGGCACAATCTTTATCGATTGGCCGGATTGGCGCGGGCGCTCGAACAAGAACGATCCAACCGGCTTAAAGATGCTATCCTTCTCGTTGGACAAGGATGCATATGAAATTGGCGAAAAGGCTACGGCCATCATCCCTGCTGCAGCGGGTGGGCGTGCACTCGTTTCGTTGGAAAACGGATCGACAGTTCTGAAACAGGAGTGGATCGAAATTGCTCAAGAGAGCGATACAAAATATTCATTCACCGTAACTGAAGAGATGGCCCCCAACGTCTATTTGCACATTAGTCTGCTACAACCTCATGCTCAGACCATCAATGATTTGCCGATTCGTATGTACGGTGTAATGCCGGTGTACGTATCCAATAAACAAACAATCCTTCATCCGGTTATTGAGATGCCGGACGTTTTACGACCTGAAACCGACTTCAAGGTTACAGTCAAAGAACGTTCAGGAAAGCCGATGACCTACACATTGGCCATTGTCGACGATGGATTGTTGGATCTTACAAATTTCAAGACCCCGGACCCATGGAATGAATTCTATGCAAAAGAAGCATTGGGTATTCGGACATGGGACATGTACGACGATGTGATCGGAGCCTTTACCGGAAAACTAACCTCGTTATTCAGCACGGGCGGCGATGCCGAGCTAAAACCAGCCAATGCAAAAGCCAACCGTTTCAAACCGGTGGTCAAGTTTATCGGCCCATTCACAATAGGAGCAGGGAAACAACAGACGCACACTTTGCGACTCCCGATGTATGTCGGCTCGGTACGTGCCATGGTGATCGCCGGGCAAGATGGAGCTTATGGTAGTGCCGAAAAGAGTGCCTATGTTCGTACGCCATTGATGTTGCTCTCCACCTTACCCCGCGTATTGAGTGTAAACGAAGACATCACCGTCCCCGTCAACGTGTTTGCTATGGAGAAAGATGTTCAGCATGTAAAAGTTTCCATTCAGGCAGAAGGAGCAACCCGGGTAATGGGTTCGAACCAGCAAGAAATAACCTTCAACCAAACAGGAGACCAGCTGGTTTCTTTCCACCTAAAGACCGGCAACCAAACAGGAAAGGCAACCATTCACCTGACAGCCAACAGCGGAGGACACAATACAAAAGAGACGGTTGAAATAGACGTTCGGAATCCGAATCCAACCGTAACACTTCGACAAGACCAATGGATTCAGAAGGGAGAAAGCACGACCTTGGAATATGGTTTGAGCAATAATCTTGTCTCAAGCAATGCGCAATTGGAAGTATCCCGTATTCCATCGTTGGATTTCAGTCGTCGCTTCAACTTCTTGTACAATTATCAACATCATTGCACAGAGCAACTGACCTCGAAAGCACTTCCTTTGTTATTCATTTCTCAATTCAAAGAGGTGGATAAAGAGGAAAGTCAATCCATCAAAGAGAACGTAGAAACGGCTATTCAACAACTCTATGCACGACAATTGCCCAATGGAGGCTTTGCCTATTGGCCGGAAAATGTAGTAACAAATGAATGGATCACCTCATACGTTGGGGTATTCTTGGCATTGGCTCAAGAAAAAGGATATGCGGTCCATGCCAATGTGCTGAAAAAATGGAAACATTTCCAACGATCAGCCGCACAGAATTGGCGAATGCCTCAAGATACGGCATACTATATCACCAACCAAGCCCAAATGCAACAAGCCTTTCGACTCTATGCTTTGGCTATAGCCAATGCGCCGGAATACGGAGCCATGAACCGTTTGTATGAGCAAAAGAACTTGTCGAAAGCAGCCGCCTTCCGCTTGGCAGCAGCTTATGCCTTGACCGGAAAGAGCAAGAATGCCGAAGAGCTCATTTTCCGTTCCCGTCTAAACGGTTCGGACAATGGATATTATAGCAATTATGGTTCGGCCATTCGTGAAGAAGCCATGCTTTTGGAGACATACATACTGTTGAATCGCCACGATGATGCCTTGGTATTAGCCCGAAACATCTCGAACAGTTTGAAAGCAGAAGACAATTTCGATACGCAATCGACCGCATTCTCGTTGATGGCTATGGGGCAATTGGCAGAAAAATTATCCGGCACTCTCCACTTCGGATGGCAATTGAATGGCAAAGCGCAAAAAGATATCCAATCTGCCAAAGCGATGTTTGTTCAAGACTTGGCCGCAACCGATCAAGGGAAAGTCACCCTTTCCAATAAAGGCGACGGAGCGTTGAACGTAGCCATTGTGTCATCTGCCCAGTTGCTTCACGACACCTTGCCGGAAATCAACAATCAAATCAGTTTGCAAGTTGTGTATAAGGATATGAATGGCCGGCCACTCAACTTGGATCAGATTCCGCAAGGAAGCGATTTCGTGGCTACGATCACTGTGACAAACAACAATCCGGCTGCCGAGTATGCCGACTTGGCCTTGACGCATATCTTGCCTTCAGGTTGGGAAATCTATGAATCGGTCATAGGTAAAGTCACTTATACTTATCAAGATGTTCGGGATGACCGCGTATTGACCTATTTCGATTTACACCGTGGCGAAAAGAAAAGCTTCAGTGTCCGGCTGCAAGCCACCTATTTAGGCGACTTCATCCTTCCTGCTATTCAGTGCGAAGGAATGTATGATACGTCCGTTTTGGCTCGTACGAAAGCCGGAAAGACGAAAGTTGTTCAGTATTAAACGACTATGAGGCATATACTCCCCCGATTTCTTCAGCTATCTATCGCCAAGAAAACCATCATCATTTTGATGGCTATCTTGGCGATAGCTTATATTTGCTGCTTGCCGTCTCCCCTATTCCAGGCCCCCTATTCTACAGTAGTAACTGACCGGAATGGAGAATTATTGGGAGCTCGCATCGCTTCAGACGGACAATGGCGCTTTCCGCCTCGCACTACTGTACCGGAAAAGGTCAGATCATGTCTGATCACCTTCGAGGATCGCCATTTCTATCACCATTGGGGAGTTAATCCGTTCTCTATTGCACGCGCCTTATATCAAAACTTGCGAGGGAAGCGAATCGTAAGTGGAGGCAGTACATTGACCATGCAAACCATTCGGTTGTCCCGCAACCAATCTCGAACCATTTCTGAAAAAATCATAGAAATGATTATGGCCACTCGGTTGGAATTCAGCTATTCCAAAGAAGAGATACTGGCTTTGTATGTTTCGCATGCACCGTTCGGTGGAAATGTCGTAGGATTGGATGCTGCCGCCTGGCGATATTTTGGCCACTCGGTTGAGAATCTATCGTGGGCCGAGGTCGCAACTTTGGCAGTTCTTCCCAATGCACCATCAATGATTCACTTGTCCAAAAGCCGTAGTCTATTGTTTTCCAAACGGAATCGCCTACTGAAAAGACTTTATGACGAAAAGAAAATCGATTTGAACACATACGAATTAGCCATTTCCGAGCCACTGACGGCCGAACCACATGCGCTTCCACAAGTTGCACCCTACTTGGTCAACTACTTCTACAAAGAACGAAAAGGCAAAATAACCCGATCCACATTGGAGATAGGTATCCAACAACGTGTGGAAAGTATAGCCGAACGTTGGAGTAACGAGCTCAGTCGCAGCGATATTCGCAACATGGCCGTTTTGGTCATAGACATACCCGCCAACAAAGTTATTGCCTATTGTGGCAATACTCATTACCTTTCTGCCCAAGAAGGCAACCAGGTGGATGTCATCCAATCCCCACGTAGCACGGGAAGTATTTTGAAACCTTTTCTATATGCAGCGATGCTGAAAGAGGGCACATTGCTTCCTCATACATTATTGCCCGATATTCCTATCAACATCAACGGCTTTACTCCGCAGAATTTCAATATGCAATATGAGGGAGCCGTACCGGCATCCGAGGCATTGGCCCGCTCGTTGAATATTCCGGCTGTATATATGTTGCAACAATACGGAATAGCCAAATTCCAAAAAATGCTGCAACAGTGGGGGATTAGCACCATCAATCGTCCCGCATCGCACTACGGTCTTTCTCTGATATTAGGAGGGGCAGAGGCTACCCTTTGGGACGTCACCAATGCTTACAAGCGAATGGCAGAAAATGTATCGCCAACCCTCTCACAACGGAAGAAGCAAGCTTCGTTGATTATGGAAGAGGGTGGCCACGAAGAACTACACCGGTACCATACATTTCTCGAGCAAGGGAAAAATTGGCAAGAGGCTGCAGAATGGGGAGCCGCCAGCTACCTCACCCTTTCTGCCATCACAGAAGTGAACCGCCCCGAAGAGATTGACTGGAAAGCGATCCCTTCCATGCAGACGATTGCGTGGAAAACAGGGACAAGCTACGGATTTCGCGATGCATGGGCCGTGGGTGTCACTCAAAAATATGCCGTAGGAGTATGGGTAGGAAATGCTACCGGCGAAGGGAAACCCGAGCTGATAGGAGCACGAACGGCAGGACCTGTTCTCTTCGATGTCTTCAACACATTGCCTTCTGCCGCCTGGTTCAAAATGCCGGACGAAGGAATGAGCGAAGTAGAAGTCTGCAAGCAGTCCGGCCATCTGAAAGGGCGCTTCTGCAACGATACGGAGACGGTCGCTGTTCCGATGGCAGGATTGCGCTCATTGCCTTGCCCCTATCATCATCAGGTCACTCTCTCGGCTGATGAAATGAACCAAGTATATGAAAACAGTACTTCGCAAGAGAACACAATCAAGCGTAACTGGTTCACTTTACCTCCCGTACAAGAGTGGTATTACAAGCAGCATCACCCTGAATATCAGACTTTGCCTCCTTTCAAAAGCGGAGTTAACGATGATGCATTCCCGACAATGCAGTTCATTTATCCATCGATGAATGCCCAAATCAAGTTGCCAAAGCAATTGGATGGGAGCAAAGGATCTTTGACTGTCGAGCTGGCACATAGCCATAGCAATGCTACCGTCTTTTGGCATTTGGACAATCATTACTTGACGGCTACGCAGGATTTTCACAAGATCACCCTACAACCCTCATCGGGCAAGCATTCTTTGACAGTTGTCGATAATGAAGGGAATACCGTATCCACCACATTCTATATAAAAGAGTAGGGAACTAATTGGGAAGAACATCTCGGGTTTTACAAAATTTGTTCGGCATGAAACTCCAGTTCAGTCGGCATGAAACTGAAGTTCATTCGGGAGAAAACTCGAGCATGTTCGGATATAATCTCCATTTTTATGCGAAGAAACAGATTGAAAACCGTGGGATTTTTTTCGCTAATCCCCGATATGTATATACATAGTATATATACATACAAAAGAAAGCTTTAGAGGAAGAAGATAAAAGTAGAAAGCCCGGCTTCCAATAGAGGAGGTCGAGCTTTCCTTTTGCGCTATGTGTGTTCAATTAGAACTCTGCATTTTTTGGTGTTCTCGGGAATGGAATCACATCACGAATATTGCTCATGCCTGTTACAAAGAGCAACAGACGCTCGAAGCCCAATCCGAAACCAGAGTGAGGCACTGTACCGAATCGACGTGTATCAAGATACCACCACATATCTTTCATCGGGATGTTCAACTCCTGAATACGGGCATACAATTTGTCGTAGTCGGCTTCACGCTCTGAACCACCAATGATTTCACCAATTTTCGGGAACAATACATCCATCGCACGTACCGTCTTTCCGTCTTCGTTTTGCTTCATATAGAAGGCTTTGATCTCTTTCGGATAGTCAGTCAGTATAACCGGACGTTTGAAATGCTCCTCAACCAAGAAACGCTCATGCTCGGAAGCCAAATCAACACCCCAATAAACCGGGAATTCAAACTTGTGTCCTTTGGCAACAGCCTCTTCCAAAATCTTGATACCTTCCGTATACGGCAGACGAACGAACTCATCTTTCAATACACCTTTCAGACGATCAATCAACCCCTTGTCGAACATATCGTTCAAGAATTGGATATCATCCTGACAATTGTCCAAAGCCCACTGCACACAATATTTGATGAAGCTCTCGGCCAAGTCCATGTTGTCAATGATATCATTAAACGCCACTTCAGGTTCAATCATCCAAAACTCAGCCAAATGGCGAGGAGTATTTGAATTCTCGGCACGGAATGTCGGGCCAAAAGTATAGATTTGTCCTAAAGCCGTAGCCCCCAGCTCTCCTTCCAACTGACCGGAAACAGTCAAGCTGGCCTGTTTTCCGAAGAAGTCGTCATCATAGATGATAGAACCGGCCTCATCTTTCTTCAGATTATAAAGATTCTTTGTAGTGACCTGAAACATCTGTCCTGCACCCTCACAGTCGGATGCTGTGATGATCGGTGTATGGAAATAGAAGAATCCGCGGTCGTGGAAGAACTTGTGGATAGCATACGCCATATTATGACGGATGCGGAACACAGCTCCAAAGGTATTTGTACGAAGACGCAAGTGAGCAATCTCGCGCAAGAATTCCATCGAGTGTCCTTTCTTTTGCAATGGATAAGTAGCAGGATCGGCCGTACCGTAGATTTCGATCTCGTTTGCTTGGATCTCTACCGACTGTCCTTTACCTTGCGACTGCACCAAAGTACCGTTCACACTGATACTGGCACCTGTTGTGATCGGCTTTAGGAACTCTTCGCCTAACTTGTCCAAATCGACAACCACCTGAACGTTGTTGATGGTTGAGCCATCGTTCAAGGCGATAAAATTAATCTGCTTGCTTCCTCGGCGAGTACGAACCCACCCTTTTACGTTCACAGAAACTCCAAAGTCCGTACTCTTCAGTACGTCTACAATTTTTGTTCTTTTGATTGTTTCCATATACTACAATTTATTCGAATGCTCCCATGCGCAAAGCGTTCACCTCTCGTTCATTCAGATAACGCCATTTTCCGCGAGCTAAATTCTTCTTTGTCAAACCGGCGAAGTATACTCTGTCCAATTTGATCACATGATATCCCAACGATTCGAAGATACGACGCACGATACGGTTACGACCCGAGTGGATTTCGATGCCGACCTGACTCTTGTCCATATCGTTGGCATAGCTGATGGCATCAGCATGAATCTCACCATCTTCCAATTCAAGACCGTTGGCGATCTTCTCCATATCCTCAACCGATACGTTCTTGTCCAACCAAACGTGGTAGATTTTCTTCTTCTTGAACGACGGATGCGTCAATTTAGAAGCCAAGTCACCATCGTTTGTGAGCAAAAGAACGCCCGTTGTGTTGCGGTCCAAACGTCCAACAGGATAGATACGTTCTGTACAAGCGTTCTTCACCAAATCCATAACGGTCAAGCGTTCTTGTGGATCGTCGGAAGTTGTCACACAATTTTTCGGCTTGTTCAATACGATATATACTTTGCTTTCGATCTGAACAGGATTATCATTGAACGTCACCTTGTCAGCACGGGTGATCTTCGTACCCAATTCAGTGATAACTACGTCGTTCACCTTCACGTTTCCTGCCTGAATATACTCATCAGCCTCACGACGAGAGCAAACACCGGCATTCGACAAGAACTTGTTCAAACGGATCGGTTCGTTCGGATCGGCCAATACCTCTTTATACTTCAACTGCTTTTGGAAGTTATATTTAGCATTGGGATTGTAATTATTATTGTTCGGACGACGGTTGTTGTTATAGTTGTTGTTCGGACGACGATTGTTGTTATAGCCGCCACCATTGTTATAACCACCGCCATCATAACGATTGTTTCTTCCACCATAGTTGTTGCCGCCACCGTAATTGTTATTACCATACATACGATTGCCGCCACGGTTGTCTTGACGATTGTTCGTGTCGAATGAAACACGATTCTCGCCTACGCGCGGTCTTCTTTTCTTCATCGTATTGTTATCGGATGCAAATCCGTTGTTGTCGCCATTATTGGCCGGAGCAGGCTGATAATTGTTGTTGTAATTCGGGCGGTTGTTGTACGGACGTTGCTCACCTCCATTGTTATAGTTGTTCTGGCGGTTGCCATACTGACGGTTGCCGTAGCCACCTTGATTCGATCCATAATTATTGTTACGATTATTGTACGGACGATTGTTGCCATACGAACCGCGATTGTCATAACGCTGCTGGTAATTCTGCCCATTACCATAATCATTGTACGAAGGGCGATCGCCATACGAACGATAGTTGCCGCGATCGTTTTGTGACGGACGATTGTACGGTCTACGTTCATAATTATTGCCTTCCGGACGATTGTAGTTTGCGTTATACCCTCTTCTCTCGCCGTCTTGACCTGCGTTTTCACGATTAACACTCGGTATCACCTTTCTCGGACGCGACGGTTGCTGCTGTTGTTGCTGAGAATCTTCTCTTTCTTCTGTACTCATTTGTCTAACTGTTTATAAGGTTCATATTACGATAGCCTCACGGCTAACGGTTATTACTCATAATTATATATTACATACCTGTATAGTTATGCGGCGTGATAGCTTTCAACTCAGCCTTTACCGCATCGCTTACTTGCAATGTTTCGATAAACTCTTTTATAGACTGTTCCGTAATGCCTGCATTGGTACGGGTCAACGCTTTCAATGCTTCGTATGGCTTCGGATAACCCTCACGACGAAGGATCGTCTGAATTCCTTCGGCTACAACGGCCCAGCATCTATCCAAATCGGCCGACAATGCTTTTTCATTCAAAAGCAGTTTGCCCAAACCTTTCATCAAACTCTTGAAAGCAATTTCGATATGTGCCATCGGAACGCCGACGTTTCTCAACACGGTAGAATCGGTCAAGTCGCGCTGCAATCGGGAAACCGGCAACTTCGATGAGAGATGTTCCAGAATCGCATTGGCCATACCCAAGTTACCTTCTGCATTTTCAAAGTCGATCGGGTTGACCTTATGTGGCATAGCTGACGAACCAACTTCGCCTGCTTTAATCTTCTGTTTGAAATACTCCATCGAGATATACTGCCAAAAGTCGCGGTTCAAGTCGATCAAGATTGTATTGATACGCTTCATTCCATCGAAAATAGCCCCCAAGTTATCATAGTTTGAGATCTGAGTTGTCCATTCTTCACGCTTCAAGCCCAACACTTCGTTAACGAATTTATTGCCGAAGGCTTTCCAATCATACTGCGGATACGCCACATGATGTGCATTGAAATTACCGGTTGCACCACCAAATTTAGCAGAAACAGGGACAGCTTTCAGCAGCTCCACCTGTTGTTTCAAGCGATAAACGAACACCATAATCTCCTTGCCCAAACGAGTAGGTGAAGCCGGCTGGCCATGTGTCTTTGCCAACATCGGAATGTTCATCCATTCATTGGCATAGCGTTCCAATGTATCAATCACCTCCTGCAAGCCAGGATAGTAGACATCATTCAATGCCTCCTTCAACGATAATGGAACAGCAGTGTTGTTGATATCTTGCGATGTCAAACCGAAATGAATGAATTCATGGTATTTCTCTGCCAAGAAATGATCTGTTTTTTCCTTAATAAAATACTCGACAGCTTTCACATCATGGTTAGTAACCTTCTCAATTTCTTTGACCCGCAAAGCATCTTCTTCAGAAAACTCCTGATAGACTTTCCGAAGCCCTCCCTTGTTTGCTTCCGTATTTAAGTCACTCAATTGCGGAAGGAACTCAGACAACGTAATCAAATATTCAATTTCGACGCGAACCCGATAGCGGATCAGCGCAAATTCCGAAAAATAAGCTGCCAAATTTTCAGCTTTATTCCAATAACGCCCATCTACAGGCGATACGGCCGTCAATGTTGATAATATCATTTTTCCTCAATACATTATTGTACAATATGTAGTCATGCAAAGTTAATGCTTTTCTTGATAATATTCTATGCTATATGAACTTTTTTATATTTTCTCCTTTTATTTTTAGAAGCGCATCGTTCTCTTCCTGCGAGCTTCATCTCGTTACAAACATAGCAAATTATTTGATATAACCGGTATACTCAACAAAAAAATGTGCGTTTTGTGGTCAAAAAGGGAAAAATAGTGTATCTTTACACCAAGTTTAAAAGTTAGTTTTCCCTTACTATTGGAAAATAAAAAAACAGAACTGACAAATAATTAGTCTCC
>CAVJQR010000041.1:757-3325 GCA_963651605.1 Agathobaculum sp. | reverse complement strand
TTTTTAACTATGCGATGAGTTAACGATGAAGCACATATTGTTTAACCAATTTAATTAATATCGTATTGTATGAATAAAAAAGTACTTACATTTTTAGCGGGAATAACCTTAGCAAGCACCTTGCCTGCGGCAGCCCAGCTATGCCCTGACAATGGTGAGATTCCCTACCGAAGCCGCGAAGTCAAAGCCGCTATGTTGGACAAATACTCCGATGTGGTCTCCATTAAAGAACCTTACTGGTATCAGTTGCAAGTGGATCCGAATTGTATAGAAAGACCAGAAACAACTAAAGCAAGTGTAAAAAGTGTCACCACGCCGGGGTCAGCAGCGAATCCTGAAAGCGGTTATGTATTAGTAGCCGAGCGCGACTACTCAACGGGTAAAGTCTATCTGACCGCGAAGCCGGTAACTGAAGCCACCTTGACCCACTCGTTGTGGCAGATCAAGGTAACTGACCGCCCGGGTAACGGTCGCGTCTACACTTTCTACAATAAAGAGACGGGCTACGAGCTGGCTTTCGACCATACTACTGCGCTTACATTGGATGGAAAGGGGCGAGACGCAGAGTATTCTGACGAGAAATTCAACTACGAAGAGGGTGGTGAGATGGACGGTTGTATCACCAACTGGGCCTGGTATACGACCGATCAGGACCGGAAGCCACTGGAATACAAACGCATTTACTCTTATTTCCACAACCAAACAGACTCCGTTGTCGGTTTGGCAGTGATGCACAACTACTCACAAGATACACATATTTTGGCCGGATTGGAAGAGGCATACAGTTGGGGTACTAACTATATTATTCCGGTAAAAGACTCCAAAGAGAATGCAGGAAACTATTTGAAAAGTGAACCGATATATGACTCTTATGGAGAGTACGATTGGTTGGCCATCAAGCCTGTAGTAGCAGGAGCAAAAGTATTGAGCGCAGCAGAAATCAACACCATGATCGATGCCAACGATTCCTATTTGAAGTTCGAAGGCAATCAAAACGATGATAATTATGCTATATCGTCTGATCCTTCTATCGCCCACTACGATGAATGGGAAGATGCTTCGAAGGATGAAACAACCGGAACAAAAACAAAATTTACCATTTGCCACCTCGACAGCCGCGAGCCGATGACATTCGCTTCGAATCCGTTCGAGAAGGAATTTATCGCAGTGGAATCGAAAGATGAAGACTATAGAAAGGAGCATTATACTCAAGGAAGCTATTATATTATAGGGGAAGAGGCTATTACAAACTACCCTTATGCCGGTTACGATGTCTTGTTCCAAGCCACAGACGAAAGCGGTTTCCTTTATGTTTCGGACCAGCCATACGAGGGCAATGCTTTCCAACACATCTACAATGGATTGCAAGTAACGGTTGAGCCATACCGCGTATACGACAGCGCCAATAAGGAACTGCATGAGTATACCGACTATACAAAAGTACCGAAAGAGTATGCTTCAACTATAGATGCCTTGCAAGCGCGCTACCATTGGAAGGTAACCTACTATCCAACCAACGACAGTGTTGTTTTCGAACCGTTGAACGCTTCCCGTCCCAGCTCTATCGACCAACAAAAAGGCACTCCATTTTGGGAAACAAAAGCTTTTACGTACTCCAATAAATATTGGTTAAATACCGTCAATAAAGCTATTGATTCTAATGAAGAGGAGGAAGGTGCCAATGGCGGTTCCCAAAAAGCAGCTGGAGTTCCCGTTGCTTTGTATGCAATGAACTTCGGTTTGCCTTCAGGCGATATAGCCTCTTTCTTGACAGTTGGCTATGCTGATGGCGAAGCTGACACCGACGAAGAGGGACAACTTGGCCAGAACACTGTCAATCCTGCCAATGAGAAATATGCGACACAGGACAAGCGTTATTTCTTATACGAAGAATACGAAGCTGCAAATGTATACGAGAACTACAACAACCCTGCTTATGTAACAGACTACCAGTCAAAAATGAACTTGGTTGTCCGCTTCAATCACAGCTACGAAAACCCATATGAGAAAGCGACTTTGGAGGATGGTCTCTATTTCATCAACATTCAGAACGTAAAAGCAGACAAGACGCAGACGGAGAATCGCGTGAATGGTGCCTATGTCGTAGAAGACATGAAGGGACATTTGGTGTATGATACGCAAGACGATGCGCAAAACTTTCTCGACATGCCGGCTACCCAATGGGTGGTTGAACAGGTTCGCTGTACAGAAGGCGACGAGTTGAACACGAACAAGACACCGTATGTGACTATTTGGAACCGCGAGTTCAATAGCACTATGGGGTATTTTGAGTGGATCATTTCTGAAGCAACTTCTGGAAATTCAATAAAAGATAGAGATAAAGTGTTTACGCCTGCCTTCTATGGCCAGTTGTATAAACTGAAATCGACGGGCAACTTCATCACATTGGATCACCGCCACTACCACGCTTCGAACGATCAGAATGTGGATCACCACAACCGTCGCGTCAATATCTTGAACTGCTCAGACGAATTCTCGTTCACCAATATCACAGACAAGCAGACGACGAACGGTTACTTCAACGAGAGTGAAGCCGTATTGCGCAAC
>CAVJQR010000041.1:0-652 GCA_963651605.1 Agathobaculum sp. | reverse complement strand
GCGCAACTCGACATACAAGTTCCAACACCTTCAAGGCATGAAGGCTGACAAGTTCTTGGGCGAGGATAATGGTTATGTAAAATTGACGAACGATGGCACAGAGTTCGAGCTTTACCGCGCTGAGTGCTGGGTTCCGACACTCAACTACAAGGCGAGGACCTTCGAGTTCAACTACACCGACTCTATTGCTTACGGCTATACCAACGATTTAGTGAAACCGCTATACAAAACGCCGTATAAGGTGAAGGTAAAAGACGAAAACTTGATCGACAATGACCATAGATTCTTGGCTATTACCAACCAGCACAAGTACGTCATCGCTACTGAAAGTGAGATTGAAAACTCGGATGAGTTGACATTTGCCATTGTAACATTGAAAGAAAACAATGAGTTGGATGGCGAACACGCTTACGGATTGGTAAACCAGACAACGTACACGCATGTGGATGGTACAAACGACGAGTTGAAAAACTTGTATCCTAAATTTAACGTGAGTTCGACGAATTAAAACAAAGCTAATTGTCTATCAATCGTCCTTTGGACTGCAATTGTTGGTTTCTTAGGAAAGAAACAATATGCCGCCAAAGCTCCAAGTGTGTTGACTATAAAGTTATCGAACGACCTGTGTCTTGAATGTTCTACCTGTGCGATG
>CAVJQR010000040.1:7850-16359 GCA_963651605.1 Agathobaculum sp. | reverse complement strand
CTTCTTGAGCATCGCTGATATTACGCATCAATATGAGAATCAAGAGTTGGACATCACCTCGCCGGCTTTCAAAGCAGACAGCGTGTGGCGTACTCTTTCACCTGATAAACGAATCATTAAATTAAAGTAGCTATGACTGAACCGACAAAAGAGTATATCGATAACCTGAAGAAGATCATCGAAGAGAAGGACGACGTGAAAGCCCGTGCACTTCTGCAGGAGTTGTACCCGGCAGATATAGCCGAATTGTATAAGGACCTCAATTTGCAGGAGGCCATCTATCTCTATCTTTTAATGGACGGAGAGAAGGCGGCTGATGTCTTGATGGAACTGGACGAGGAAGATCGCCACAAGTTGTTGAAAGAGTTGCCGAACGAATTGATCGCCAAACGGTTTGTCGACAACATGGAGACGGACGATGCCGTCGACTTGATGCGTGAATTGGATGAGGACCAGCAGGAAGAGATCCTCTCGCATATCGAAGACGTCGAGCAGGCGGGCGATATAGTCGACTTGTTGAAATACGACGAAGATACGGCCGGGGGTTTGATGGGTACGGAGATGATCGTGGTGAACGAGAACTGGAGCATGCCAAAATGTATCGACGAGATGCGCAAGCAAGCCGAAGAGATGGACGAAATCTACTACGTCTATGTCGTTGATGATGAGGAGCGTCTGAAAGGAGTACTGCCACTCAAGAAGCTCATCACCAGTCCTTCTGTCTCAAAAATCAAGCATGTGATGAAAAAAGATCCGATTGCCGTACGCGACAGTGACAGTATCGAAGAGGTTTCAGAGACAATATCGAAATACGACTTGGTAGCCCTGCCGGTTATTGACAGCATCGGAAGGCTTGTCGGGCGAATCACTATCGATGACGTTGTGGACGAGATCCGCGAACAGCATGAACGAGACTATCAGTTGGCATCCGGTATCTCGCAAGATGTCGAGACCTCCGACAATATCTTCACCCAAACAGCAGCGCGTTTGCCGTGGTTATTGATCGGCATGATCGGCGGATTGAGCAACTCCGTTATCCTCGGTGGATTTGAAGCCAACTTCGCAAACAACCCTAAGATGGCTCTCTTCATTCCGTTGATTGGTGGAACAGGCGGTAACGTAGGTATCCAATCTTCGGCTATCGTGGTGCAGGGCTTGGCCAATAACTCACTGAAAGAAGGAGACATTTTTCCGCAAATCATCAAGGAAGGCATCGTGGCCATTATCAATGCCAGCATTATCAGTTTGGTGGTGTTTGTCTACAATTTCTTCATGTTAGGCGATAAGACCATCACAACGGCCGTGTCGTTGAGTTTGTTTGCCGTCGTTATGTTCGCCAGCATTTTCGGTACGGTAGTACCGCTTCTGCTCGATAAGATAAAGATTGATCCCGCTCTGGCGACCGGTCCGTTTATCACGATCTCGAACGATATCATCGGCATGTTGATCTATATGATGGTGGTTTCAGCACTTACTTGAGCACCCTTTTCAGAAAAGAATTCGACGAAGATAAGATTCTCTCGGGAGTATGTTTCGGTTTACTCCCGATAGAACTGCAGTTCATTCGGCATGAAACTGGAGTTTTCCCCCGAATGAACTGCAGTTTTGTGCCGAGAAAACTAAAGTTTTCCCCTGAGAAACTTTCTCAAAATCGGAATGCTTTTATTGATTAGTTCCGCAAAGCGTTTGCAATAAGAGCTGTTTGATTTGCTCCAAACCCTGCCCCCGCATCATGGACCAATGGGTGGCATGAATGGCATGCAACCGACAATCGGGCAATAAACGCTTCCACCCCGGTCCGTTTTGCAGGAAACGTTCGTAAGCACATTGCCATACAACAGGGTCACTCTCTTCGGGTGCATTCTCAAAACTGAGATGTTTCGTAAACTGATCTGCCAAACAGATATGTACCTCACCGTCATAAGGATTGAAAAAGAAAGAGTCAATCAAAGCATCACTGATACGGTTGCGTTCACGATTGACCGCTTCACTCACACCCGGTTCTTCAATAAAACTATTGGTTTTATGCTCCAATCTATCAGAAAATCCATCCAACACAAACACTTTCGGCCGTGCCAGCTGTTGCTTCTCCAAGAGTGATGCCAATTGCAAGGCAATCTCACCCCCCAAACACAAGCCAATCATCCCCGCCAACTCAACATCTTGCAGCAAAGGAGACAAGGAAGCGAGATAAAAATCCAACAATTCTTTTAATGTGCATACCTCTTTTTGCTGGAAATATTCATTGTAAGATTCCAATACAAGCAAAGAAAAATGGTCTTTAAGCACCTCAACCATCGCATCATACGATGGACTCAGATAGGGATAACCGCACACGATCAGTAACAAAGGTTTCTCTTTTTGAATCGTATTCAGCGCATAACAATAGCGAGATTGTTTGTCTGACAAGATTTTGGCTATTGTTCTTGAGGCATAAAATCGGGACACACTCACCTCAATGCCATATTTTTCAGCTTCAAATGCTGCTCGCATCACTTGGATAGAGCTCATGCCAAGATGAAAAAGATCGGTCTCCGTTCCTACCTTTTCCACGCCTAAAATGGAAGCAACGATGTGACAGAGCATTGACTCTGCAACCGTTTTCGGAGCACATATCTCTTCCTTTTCATTTTCCAAAAGCAAAGGAGCAGACAACAATGCTTTTCTGTCAATCTTCCCGTTAGAGGTCAATGGAATAGATGTTACCACCGACCAATAATGAGGGATCATATATGAGGGCAACAGATCCGACAATTGTTGACGCATGGCAGCCACAGAAAGCGTTACTCCCGAATGTGGTTCGACATAAGCCACCAGTTTTTTCTCGCCCGCCACGTCAATGACATTTACAAAAGCCCGATTGACGCCATCCAACTGAGAGAGATTGTTGGAAATATCGCCCAATTCCATACGCATCCCTCTGATCTTAACTTGAAAATCGACTCGCCCTATAAAAAGCAAATGGTGGTTCGGCAATCTCTTCACCAGGTCGCCGCTCTTATAAAGCAAGGCATGAAGGCCCGCTCTCTTCTCCTCTTCTGTCTGAAAAGGATTGGGGACAAATAACTCTTTGTTCTTTTGGGGAAGATTCAAATAGCCACACGTCAATTGATCACCTCCGATATACAACTCGCCTGGCACATTATCTGGCAATAAATTCATCTGTTTGTCAAGGACATAGCAAGCCACACCCGACAAAGGAGTACCAATATCATTTGCGGGGGTCCCTGCTTGCATTTGGCAGAAGGTCGTGTCAACGGTGTTCTCTGTCGGACCATACGCATTAAGTAGCCGTTTCTTTTGTTTCCAATAATCGACAACATCTGCCGCCGTACTCTCCCCTCCAAGAATAATTGTCTGAAGATGAGGATATTCACGCTTATGCAAAAGGGGCAAGAGTGCCGGCGGAATCGTGGCGCAAGTGACCTGCTGCTGCTCCAATAATGCAGCCAACAATGAAGGGTCTTTTGTCTCTTCTTCATCAGCCACGACAAGGGTTGCCCCTATTGTCAATGCAGGAAATATCTCTGCCACAGAAGCATCAAAGCAAATATTGGAAGATTGTAACACGACACTCTCCGGTGTCAGTTGGAAATTGGCTATATCGTTTCGAACCAAATTCAACAAGTTGGCATGAGTGATAGGAATACCCTTGGGCTCGCCTGTCGTACCAGATGTGTAGATAATATAAGCCTTCTGAGAAAGGTCGACCGGTGGCAACGGCCTATCAACAACAGCTCCGATTGCTTCCAACGCCATCACCTGCACAGAGGGGAAGGACAAACCCGGCAAAGCATCTGACTGGGCAAAGATAACCGTCACTCCACTATCAGCCACCATATGGAATAGACGCGGAAGTGGTGTCGTACGATCGAACGGAACATAGGCATTGCCTGATCGGAGGATGCCCCAAATGGCGACAATCATCTCCCAACCTCGATGCATAAACAGGCCTATTGTCTTTGCTGATCCAACTTGATCCAACAACCAACAAGCCACCCGTCGACTATACTCGTCCAGCTCTTTGTATGTTATGAACTTATCGTGATAGCACAATGCTGTTTTATTCGGATAAGCAATAACCTTTTGCTGAAAAGAAGCGATGATATCGCCTGTTAAGTTGATCGGTAATGGTCGGTACAAAGCACGTTCACATTCACCCAAGATGGCTTGCTGTTGTTCCTTGCTCAAGTAATGCAATTCGGCCAAAGCAATGGTCGGTCGATAGATAACTTGCTGCATTACCTGCGAAAAGGCACCCGCCAATAGTTTCACAAAATCCTCATCCACTCCTTCCCGATAGCGGATACCACATGGAAATGTCTCTTTTTCCTCAATTGCCAAGCAGATATCTCCAATCATATTCGCCAAGTTTTGACGGTAAAAAACAGTGTGGCAATTGGGGAAATCCAATGTAAACGAATGGTTACGAATCGGATAATCAATGCTGACATTAAACAAATCAGAGCTTTCCGTCATACATTGCTGTTGGCGCATTCGAGAAACAATGTCTGTATATGTAACATTCTGATGCAAACGCTCTTGATGACGATTGGCTTTCATGAAAGCCAACAATTCAGCAAAGGTCTTGATCTCAGAGAAAGAGACTCGGATCGGCAGATTATTGACGTATGATCCTAACAATCCTTTAAAGGCTTTCGGACGAAGATGTACCGTATGGTCTATCACAATCGTATCTTCTTGCAAACAATATTGGAGTGCTACGGCCCAAACAGCAGAAAAAAATTGGAAAGGAGTGGCATTCATCTGCTTGGCCGTGGCCAGTGATTGATGCCAACAAGCTTCTCCTAACTCGAAATCATATAAACGTGTTGCCTTCCCGCTCGAAGCAAGTATATTTTCCATTGGAACAGGAAGCCGCAAGGGTATTTCTTTCAAATAGTCTACCCAATAGGCAATATCAACTTCATGCGAGGCTTTCTCGTTTTCCTCCCAATAGTGATTGAACGATTCAAGTGCGCGAACAGTATCAACATTGTGTCCATTTATCGAATCGCCTTGCAAGCATGCTGTATAGTAACATGATAACCGTCCGCAAAACTCTTCCATCGTCAAGCCATCCATGACAATATGATGGAAAAGCAGCAGCAAGTAATGGCATGTCGGTGTCACCAATAAATAGAATCGGCAAGGATATTCTTCAGCCAAAAGAATACGCTTTCCGGCATAGGCATCAATCTTTTCATCAACTATTTCATCGGTGATACACTCTACTTCAAGAGGTACTTTAAATGAATCGTCCGGAAAGAAATAGGGTTGCTCGTCATTCTGCCGAATCACGGCATGGAACGGAGCATACTCTTCCATCACATGATGCAACGCATCCCGCAAGTGGGCCAAAGAAAGATCTCCCACGATTCGAAAAGAATAAGCTACATTGTAAGCATTGTCTGCCCTCAAGTAGTCATCCATCCAAAAGCGATACTGTATATCATTCAAAAAAATCATCCTATACGATCTTGTTTTTCAAATTAAATGGTTTGGTTTCAATGGAATACATAAACGACCTTTGCCAAAAAATTACGACCTTGCTGTGGAACAAGATAACCCAAAGAGGAGCCTTGCGAATAGTGTGTATTCAATAAATTAAAGCATTGTACGTCCAATTTTACATCTTTCCATTTATATACTACTCCCATATTGACCAGTGCACGGGCGGGAACTGAATACTCATAATAATCTACCAGCTTTCCAATGGATGACAATTGCTTCGTCTGAGCTGAGATATTTCCTCTAAGCCAGATAGAATGTTCTTGTTTAGAAAAGGCTTTCCACTGACATACTAAATTGGAAGTAAAGGAAGGAACATCGTAAACTTTATGCCCGGATAACGACATCGGTTCTTCAATACTATAGAGATAGGATCCATTCCATTGGGCCATAAATGGATGATGATCAGAAGGACGAGTATAAGAGAGAACATGTTCGATACCTATCGTTTTCATATTTCCCGATAAATGCGTATGCAGATCCGTCGCATAATAAACCATATTCGTATATTTATTATAAAACAGATTTCCTTCGTATGTCAAGTTCGGCACCAAATTAACAACAGCAGATAGTTGTAATGCGTCCAAATATTCAGAGGTCAGGCCATAAGCACTATAGGCTTTTGACTGATTGGCCCGATAAAAATAGGGAGCATCGACAAATGAACGGGCGTAACTTGTCTTAAGATTCCATTTGGTATTCGCCTTGTAAATCAAAGAAACACGAGGCGAAACAGCACAAATATTGTCGTAGGTTGCACGTCGTTTATAGTCAAAACGGGTTCCTCCATTGAAAATCAACTTCGGAGAAATTTGATGTTTTATTTGAACAAATGCCGAATAGGTTGACTCCTTTCCCGGTAATAAACGCGTATTTCGATCAGAATATGTGAGATCTATACGATCAAACTCATCCCCTAAAGCAAATGAACTATAGCGCATATCGTACCCTTCAATTTGCACTCCGAACAATAAATGGCCTTTCTGTTTATCACCCAATGCGTAATCCCATCCACCATTTGCTGAAAATCCATAACTAATATCTTCCCATTCCAATATTTGGTATACTCCGGTGGTCTGAATCAAGAAAGAATCTTTATAATACTCTCCTTTAATATCAGCAATATACAGCTTCGCATCATCCGCATTTAGGGTATCTCCCGAAATATCATAATTAATTTGTTTCTCAGCATCCAAATAGGCATTCACATTCCATGACCAATTACCTTTTTTATCGGCATATGAAATTTCCCCATGGGTTGACAAGCGGCTATGTCCGGGCTTTGTACCATTGAACACCCGGTACTTATCATACGAATATATTGTCGGATTATAAGCGGACGAAGTATATGGTATTACTCGCTTGCTATGTTGCTGATTGAATAAGAATTTCAGCTTACCCCATTGCATATTGATACCAAAGTCATAGGATGGTTTATTGTTGAATCCGCCAAGATAAGCGTAGCCGTCTATAGGAATTACACCTATAAAATCAGAACTGCTATGCGGAATCATTCGCTTCTCGCCCCGTGACGAATAGGCTGAAGCCCATGCCAATAGGTCCAAATTCATCATTCGTTTGCCAAATAACAGATCGGCTTTGTATGTTGAGTTGTCACCCATGCCCACAGAAGCTTGCAAGCCATTGACCTCAACACCTGATTTAGTAATAATATTGATTACTGCCGTCAATGCCACATTACCATACAATGAAGAAGCGGGGCCGCGCAACACCTCTATTTGTTTTATCTTGTCCAAGCTATGACGGAAATCGGGTGCCTCAGAATTAGTACCATGACCATTCAACCGATGACCATTCAACATGATCAAAATCTGCTCTTGGGACGATGAATATGCACCACGCATCGCAATGTTATACGTATTTCCTTCAATGATCGAAACACCCGGCACATAAGCCGCCAGTACTTGTTGCAGATTGGTGGCACCTATGGCCTGAATCATTTCCTCCGTAATAAGCGTAACCGGGACCGGAGCATCTTCAATTGTTTCAACCTGCATGGAAGCGGTAATCAATGTCATTTTCCTATCCTGTCGGCTTTTCACCAATTCCACGAAACGCTCTGAGTCATTAAGCGAAGTCGAATAATAGGGATCCGCCTGCAATAATAAATCTACATATTCTGAAGCTTTGTTCTTTTCATCTTGTTCTAAATAGCACATGGCAAGCAAACGATATGCACTTGTTTGCAATGTGCCACTGAAAGAAGGGACACGCTCGCCCAACAATTCAATAGCTTTATCAAGTCGACCAATGTCATATGCTTTTTTGGCCTCCTCATAATATTGCCGATCGTCTTCTTGTGCAGTCAATTGAGAAAAGACAAGCACCAACAATAATGATACTATGTAAACGACTCTCTTATACATCACTTCATGGGTATGTGCATGGTAAAGCGTGTGTATTGGCCCTCAACTGATTCCAGTTCCAGTCTTCCGCCATGTTTTTTCTCAATGATCTCACGGGTGATAGACATGCCTAACCCTGTTCCTAACCCGGCCGGTTTCGTTGAAAAGTAGAGGTCAAAGACTTTTTGTTTCACTTCAGCAGTCATACCCGTTCCATTATCTTCGATAGAAATAAGAAACTCATTTTCTTTTTTCATAGTCTTAACAGTGATAGTCGGCACGTACCCTTCGACCTTTCCGCTTTTATCTTTCTCCCATACCGCATAACAAGCGTTGTTCATCAGGTTGATAATGGCACGGCTAATGTCCTGTGGAATGATCTTCACCTCAGGAATGGAAGGATCGTACTCTTCATGAATTGTCACATTGAAGTTTTCCAAGTTCATACGCATGGCGTGAAAGGAGAGCCAAACGTACTTTTTCAGTAATGGATTGATTTGCGTTGGAAGATATTCGTCTTTCTTTCCACGCGCGTAAAGCAAGATTCCGTTGACAATATCCGAAGCACGCTGTCCATGTTCCACAATTTTAGCTAAAGTAGAACGAAGGTCTCGCATAGTGATCGCTAATTC
>CAVJQR010000040.1:0-7840 GCA_963651605.1 Agathobaculum sp. | reverse complement strand
CTTCATCGTCAAGCTTAATGTTTTTTTCTTCCAACAATTCTTCCATATCATCAACAAGATCATTTGCCATCTGACCAAAATTGATAACAAAATTAAGCGGGTTGCGAATTTCATGTGCAACACCGGCACTAAGCGTCCCTAATGAAGCGAGTTTATCCAATCGCAACATCTGCTCTTGCAAGCTCTCTATTGTTTTTTCAAGATCCTTTTCACTCATCGCTTTTCGTATTAATGGATTGATGTATTGGTATGATGATTGTAAACTCTGTATATGAATCCTTTACAGAATCTACGGATATGGTTCCGTTATGGTTCAATATAATTTCTCGGCATAGATAAAGACCTACTCCCGCTGCTTCGGCCGTTGTTTTGGTAGTAAAGAACGGATCAAAAACTTTGTCGAGAACAGTCTCTTCAATACCTATACCATTGTCGCGCATAACAATAACAACTCGTTTATCTTGTCTCTTTATACGGATTGTGATTTGTGCATCAAAATCACCTTTTTTGCGTTTTCGTTGTAGAGCATACAAACTATTTTGCAGCAAACTCCCGATGACTTTGCTCAGCAACAATTTGTCAACATCCGCTACAACTGAATCCGAATCTGCTTCTAACTGAAAAGAGAGGTTCAACTCTTGTATATCGGTTTTATAATATTCCTTGAAGAATCCCCAACTTTCGCTCAACAATTCACGGATATCGATAGAGACAAAATGACAAGTATGATCCGTGAGTAGTTCCTCCATCGCTTTCAATATTCGAGAAGTACTATTACCATGATTTTCAATTTTTGTCATATGCTCTTGCAACATCTCCATAATTTCCCGCATATCATCCAGATTATCTTCCGACATGTTTTCCGCTTCATCCTCAACATCTTCACGCATGTCTTTCAGCAGACTGACCGAAAGATGAGAAAAATTGATGATATAATTCATCGGGTTCAAGATACGGTCGATAAGTCCATGTGTCAGTTTTCCGACGGTGGCCACTTTTTCTTGTCGAATCAACCGAGTTTGTGCCTCTTTCAATTCGGTCAGAGCGGTCTCCAATTTTTGTGATTTTTCAGATATTTCATCGCGTTGTTCTCGGATCTGCAAAGTTCGTTCTGCCACAATTGCCTCCAATTGTTCGTTCTGCTGCAACAATTTACGAGTACGCCATTTGTAGAAGAGCCATGTACAGAAGAAGAACAATCCCAAATAAAGAAGGCAACAGTACCATTTCAAATAGAACGGCAATTTAATGGTAAAAGAGAAGGTCACTTCGTCGCTCTCACGACCGAATGCGTCCATTGCCTTTACATGGAATGTATAATGCCCAAATGACAGATTTGTATACTCCTTCATCGTTTCCCTACTCCATAGATGCCATGTATTTTCATATCCTTCCAAATAGTAAGCATACCGCATCTGATTGAGCAAATCATTGGCATCAGCCGAAAATTCAAAATCGAACTCTTTATTGGAACTGTCGAACTCAATTTCAGGTTGAGACAACAGCTCTTCATGAGCCCCCGTTGCCCCATCATAATACAATGAAGTATTATTAATCCGAATCCTTCGGATATGCACCTTGGGCTGTAGTTGAAATGAGGCATCCGTATTATGAGAATTAAACAAGCGTAAGCCAAAATCGCCTCCAATCCAAGCTTTTTCATCATCTTCGAGGTAGAGCGTCCGAATAACATAATTGCGGAATGGGGCTAATTTCTGCCCTTTGATCGTATCCAATTGATTGTTTCGAAAAACAAGTAAACCTTTATAATCGCCACCCATCAACCAATATTCTTGCATGGAAGGAGAGGCAGCAAACAACCCTTGTCTCCAATCTTGATTGGCCAACAACGTATCAATTGTAAGAGTGGGAAGGGGGAGTTTCTCCAATTGTTGACTGTCTTCATTCCAAAGTTGCAAACCTTGCATAGACATAACAAGCGGACCCGATTCAAACATATACATACGATTGCCTTTCACAGAGCCAAGCCCCTGCTTTTCATCCAACTGAACAATCTGCATTTCATCATTCAAGCAATAGAGTTCGCCGTAAAGCGTTTCTATCCAAAGATGCCCATGGAAGAAGGATAAACTCATAGCCTTTTCAATGTCTGAAATCTTCCGAGAATCTTTTCCTTGTCGACGATAGATACCATCAATCTCGCCGGTGTAAATAATAGATTCATCCTTGTCTTGTATAACGGCACTAAACGTATTACCACTACTAACCTGTTGGGCGTTTGACCCTTCAACACGGAACAATCCACCGCTTGTGGCTGCATACAAATTCCCTTTAGGGCCCTGTATAAGTTGCCAGCAAGACTGCTTTATATCCGTCACTGCTTCAAATTTGGCCGTACGATTATTGTAGCGGAACAGTCCGTGCAATGTTCCTACATATAATATATGTTGATATCGAATGATCGCCGTCACCTCTCCATGCAACCCTTCGCGCGAGGTATACTGAGCATAGAATGATGGGAGGTATACGCGGAAGACTCCATTATCAGTCGCCGCCCACAACGATCCGCGATGGTCATAGGCAATACCATTAACGACATTGCTACACAATCCATTGGCCTCTGTCATCGGGTAAACGGCTCCCGACTCATTGTCTTTGATCAACAAACCGGCATCAAGCGGGTTGGATACCGTCCAACGTTGTTCAAGCAAAAGCGTATCTCTCGGTACTGTTTCTGTTAATGAAGCATACGATTCACGTCCTAAAATAGTATCTCGTCCGAATTCATTCCGTCCGATAGCTATTTTATATTTCTGCGTCAAGAAAATCAATGTGTCGCCCTGTTCACAAATATCATCCACCTCGCCAATAAGTGCACTCTCTTGTTGTGCATCATCGTCAGTGATGTAGGTCATCAATTGAGGAGTACCGATCTCCGAACAGACAACCTTACCAATATAATTATAGCCTCCCGCCCAAATTTGTTGGAAACGATCGACATACAACTTCGTCACGCGCGAGATTCCAGGGGTCAACATTCTATTCCAAGAGGCTCCATTATAATAGATAACTCCCTCGAAATTAGCCACAAATGGAATACCTGTACTGTCACATACCACATCAAAATTCCGATTGTGGGCATTATAGTCGTTCGCATAATAATTGACATAGAAAGGTACTCCCTCTTGCGCCGTCGATGGCAAAAGAGAAACAAGCCAACTGATCAACGTTATCAGTCCGATGCAGCGTGGCCCATGGAGTTCGATTCTACATATATTTTTCATATGGGGATATTTCTCCTATGTAATCGTTCCACTCTTCTTGAGTGAAATTACGTTTCAATTTCTGTTTCAAGGCTTTCGCCATCTTTTTGGGTGATGTGTAAATCATGTACAGACTACCATCCCCGTTCCCGGTCATCATCACCTGCTTGTTCGGCACCAAGATAAAAGAATAGACCCATTTCTTGGGCTCGGCAATGATTGTATAATTGATGACATTGCTGTTTTTATTCACATTCCACGACCGAACAGTGCCGTCATAGCTACTTGTATAAAGGATTCCCTTGCGGCTTTTGATGGAGGTAATGGTAGAAAGATGACCTACCAATTCTTGCATCTCGCCCTCTTCAGGATTGCCATAAACCACCAAACCATTCCGATATCCTATTGATATGGCCCCTTGCTGGTCTTTATAAATGGCCGTGATCGGTTGATTTATTTTCGACCATACCGTTTTCATCTTACCGTTCGCCATCAATTGGTAGAGACGACCTTTCTCATCGCCCAAATAGACCTCATTGTTTCTACTGTACAAAGCCGTTGGATGAACAGCATGCGTATAATATAATTTTGTCGATTTATCATCAAACGAGAAGTGATATAATTGCCCATTTCTACAAGCCACCAAAATCTTGTCGCCATCCCACGCCATATCAAAAGTCTCTTTCAGCCCTAAGTCATACACTTGAATGGCATGATTCATATCCACTTGTATCAAATGGCCACTAAAAGAGAGCACTACGGCTGAATTTTTGTCGGGGGCTATCAATATTCTTCTGAAGTCATATGCAGAGTTGGCCAATAGATTTCTTTTCAACCGAATCCTTTCCGAGTTGATCAATGACCACAAAGTAAGCTCTCCATATTGACTGGAAGTAAACAGATAAGTACTGTCTTCATACGAGAAAGTCAGCATGTCTCGAATGCCTCCATTCTGGACATTCCACAATCGATCCGTATTGCTGATGGTCAATAACAACTTAAAAATCTCCGATTGATAAACATCTCCTTTATTTCGATCGGTAAAGAGCCATGCCGTATATCCTATCAAATAGGCCAATTGCTGAGAACCCGCCTCATATTGTGTCAATGCTTGCGGTCCCAACGATCTGGCCAAAGCCAACTGCGCTAAGGTATCGGCTTTCAGTCGTGCCCGAACAGCTTCTTCTTTCTGTTCGTCGGCAATTTTTTTCTGAGCCTTCATCTCTTCGAAGTTCTCATTGGCTGCAATACGAGAGGCATCGGCTAACTCACGTTGGTATTCAGCCCTCTGACGCATTTCTTGAGCAATTTCAGTTTGATGGATCGCCTCACGCCGTTGGTTATCTGATACCTCTTTTTGCTGATATGCGATTTCCTCCAGCTGTTTGCTGACCCGTCGTGTAATGGCGGCTTCGTTCTTGGCTTGATTGGCTTCCTGCAACTGTTGAACCAACAGTTGGTTAGACGCTTCGTTCAATTCGTTTTTCTTCCAAAGCGAATACGCAACGCTCGCAGCCCCCCCACAAAGAAGGAGCAACAATAGAGTCAGCAGATGTCGCTTCAAGAAGTCGAGCATAGGAATTATTTATTTAATCGTTTAACTACCAGCATTGTAATATCGTCCGACTGTTCTGTGTCGCCCACAAAATCTTTTGTTTTTCTCAAGACTTGCTCTACAATGCCTTTCGCGCTCTCTTGATTGAGTGAATCCAACGAAGCTTCCAAACGCTCCGCTCCAAACTCTTCATTGTTGCCATTGAAGGCCTCGGTAATTCCATCCGTATAGAGTACGATCGATTCGCCCGGCTCCAAATGAACACTGTCTGAGGTGTATTTGAAATCATCAAATCCGCCCAACACGAAGTTGGAGTGTTGCGCAATTTTCTCAACTTGTCCATTGTTTCGCAAGACATATGTTGCATTATGACCGGCATTGGTAAAGTCTATGTTACCCGTTTCCAAGTCGTAAATACCATATAACGCAGTCAAAAACATAGAGTCAACACTGGCGCGACACAATAAGATGTTGGAACTGTTGATACATTCACTTGAATTGTGTGTAGAAAGAGCCACTGAACGAATCAAGGGGTCACTGATTGCCATAAACAGGGCGGCAGGAACACCTTTTCCTGAAACGTCGGCAATGATGAATCCAATCCGATGCTCATCGATAGGAAAGAAATCGTAAAAATCACCCCCTACCATCTTGGCCGGTGTCATCGAAGCGTATATATCCACCCGATCCGCCAACTCGGGGAATGGTGGAAACTCCGTTGGAAGAATGGCCCGCTGAATTTCGGCAGCCACCTCCATGTCGCTGTTCAGCGCCTGCAACTGAGAATGCTCTTTCTGACGTTCTTTTATATATTGAATCTCGGCTACTGCTTTCTCAATCGTCAGGGAAAGGTCATCCATGTCAATAGGCTTTGTAGAAAAATCGAAAGCCCCGCGGTTCATGGCCGTACGGATGTTCTTCATATCGCCATATGCTGAGACCATAATGCACTTCTGTGCAAGATTACGTTTCTCGTTGATCTTGGAGAGCAAGGTCAATCCATCCATCTCCGGCATATTGATATCACTTAGGATGATATCAAAATCAGGATGTTCAACCATTATTTGCAGTGCCTCCAATCCGTTGTGAGCGAAAGAAAATTCATATTCCCCCTTGCGGATCTTACGTCTGAAATAATGAGTTAGCAACAGTTCCAAATCCTGTTCATCATCAACACTTAAAATTTTAACGGCCATATTTTTTATCTTTATTATCTATCATACTTTTTTCGTTTCCCTTATTTCCAGGCATATAACAGAAAGTTTTCACACTGTCTGCTCCTACTCCAATAAGGAAAACGCCTTTATCAACCCTATAATATTGTAAATTTCACAAAGATAGTTTATTGTTTCAAATTAAAAAAATGCAAACACCCGTTTTTCATCATTTTTTACTCCTAAAAAACAACGTCAGTAGCAAGCCGAAAAAAATACGGGAGCTTTTTCTGAAAAACTCGGGAGCTTTTTGGAAAAAATACGGGAGCTTTTTTCTCAAAACACCTATGTTTTTTCAAGCAAGGATAAGCGCTTGTTTTTCAACAATTTGCAATCTCTGTTTTTCTTCATGAATCTTCTCTCGATTTTGTTCTTCCAATTTGATTTTTTTCCTTATCGCTTTCGTGAGAATTACAAACATCCCATATCCCTTCAGCTACCCAAATTACTTATAAACAATGCCTTAGAAGACGAATAAATTCATCGGTTTTCTTTGGTGGAAAAGCTATTGTGAGTTGTCTATAAATTGTTTATCTTTGCCCAAACACCAACGTATAAACGTAAACAATAACTTGCGAGCCATGAATAAATTGACGACTCTCTGTTTAAATTTGGCGGTCTTTTGGGGATGTAGTACCGCCCTGTTTGCGCATTCTGCTGACAATTCGGTGGAAAATGCGTCCAATCCTGTTGTTTCAACTACTGCCTCTTCGGATTTTACAGTCGGGAAAGGGACCTTTTTGCTGAATGGCCGGCCCTTTGTTGTCAAGGCGGCCGAACTGCACTACCCACGTATTCCACGCCCCTACTGGGAGCAACGCATACAATTGTGTAAGGCATTGGGCATGAATTCCGTATGTCTCTATGTCTTTTGGAACGTACATGAACCTCAACCGGGGAGTTTCAATTTTGAAGGACAAAATGATTTGGCCGAATTTTGCCGACTATGTCAGAAAAATGGCATGTATGTGATTCTCAGACCCGGCCCTTATGTGTGTGCCGAGTGGGAAATGGGTGGCCTGCCTTGGTGGTTGCTGAAGAAAAAGGATATCCGTTTGCGCGACAATGATCCTTATTTTTTGGAACGGCTTGCCATTTTCGAAAAGGCTGTTGCCGAACAAGTAAAGAATCTGACGATACAAAACGGCGGCCCCATCATCATGGTGCAGGTCGAAAATGAGTATGGAGCTTATGGCGAGAACAAAGAATATGTTTCGAAGGTGCGTGATGTGGTGCGTGAAAATTTCGGAAATGTGACACTTTTCCAATGCGACTGGGCTTCAAACTTCACAAAAAACGGGTTGGACGACTTGGTTTGGACCATGAACTTCGGCACGGGTGCGAATATCGATCAACAGTTTGAGCCATTGAAAAAGGTGCGTCCTGACAGTCCGCTGATGTGTAGCGAGTTTTGGAGCGGATGGTTCGACAAATGGGGCGCGAACCATGAGACACGTGAAGCCGATCTGATGGTGGCCGGCATAGACGAAATGTTATCGAAAGGCATCTCTTTCAGCCTCTATATGACGCACGGTGGTACGAATTGGGGCCATTGGGCCGGAGCAAACTCGCCGGGATATGCGCCGGATGTTACCTCGTACGACTACGATGCACCGATCAGTGAATCGGGACAGACAACCCCCAAATATTGGACATTGCGCAAGACATTAGCCAAATATTCCGACAAGAAATTGCCCAAGGTGCCTGCCACCTACAAGGCTATCACGATACCGGCCTTCCAATTTACGGAGGTCGCTCCACTTTTCCAAAACCTGCCGGAACCGAAATCGGACATCGACATCAAGACAATGGAGGAGTACGACCAAGGATATGGAAGCATCCTGTAT
>CAVJQR010000039.1:6564-16361 GCA_963651605.1 Agathobaculum sp. | reverse complement strand
GTAGAAGCAATGCGTATATTCACCTTGTCGGTAATGTCAAATCCATTGCTCTTGCGGATGTTTTGAATACGGTTCACCAACTCACGGGCCAAACCTTCCTTCTTCAAATCATCTGTTACGGTGATATCCAAAGCAACGGTCAGACGTCCTTCGTTGGCCACCAACCAACCCGGGATATCTTCCGAGATGATTTCAACATCTGCCCGTTCGATGACAGCTGCTTCGCCGTTGACTTGCAAGGTATAAGTTCCGGCTTTCTCGAAAGCATTGATCTCTTCCTGACTCATCTGCTGGATGGTTGCAGCCAATGCTTTCATGATTTTGCCGTAACGCGGACCTAATTTCTTGAAATCAGGCTTGATCTTCTTCACTAAAATACCCTCTGTATTGTCGACAAAGCGCATCTCTTTCACATTGACTTCGTTCAATACCAAACCCTTTACTGCTTCCAATGCGTTCTTCTGATGGTCGTCCAATACCGGAACCATCAAACACTGCAGCGGCTGACGTACTTTGATATTTACTTTACGACGCAATGCCAAAACCATAGATGAGATGCTTTGTGCCATTTGCATACGCTCTTCCAAATTCTTGTCGATCAACTCTTCGTGACATATAGGGAAATCTGACAAGTGAACAGAAGCAGCTTGCTCACGACCTGTTACAGCAATCAAATCACCATATAGCTTGTCTGCATAGAACGGTGCAATCGGTGCCATCAATTTGGCAACCGTCTCCAAGCAAATATACAATGTCTGATAAGCAGAAAGCTTGTCTTCTGTCAAACCTCCACCCCAGAAACGGCGACGATTCAGACGAACATACCAGTTACTCAAGTTGTCGTTGACGAAATCAGAGATCGCACGTCCGGCACGAGTCGGCTCGTATGTATTGAGGAAGTTGTCCACATCCTTGATCAAAGAGTTCAGCAATGAGATGATCCAACGGTCAATTTCAGGACGCTTCTCCCATGCCACTTCCGGCTGAGAGTAGTCGAATCCATCGACATTCGCATACAAGGCAAAGAATGAATAGGTATTATATAATGTACCGAAGAACTTACGGCGAACTTCCTCGACACCATCAATATCAAACTTCAAATTATCCCATGGAGAAGCGTTCGTGATCATGTACCAACGCAATGGGTCTGAGCCATATTTTTCGATTGTTGAGAACGGATCAACGGCATTGCCCAATCGTTTCGACATCTTGTTTCCGTTCTTATCCAAAACCAATCCATTGGAAACCACGTTCTTGTAAGCGCAACTATCGAAAATCATTGTGGCAATGGCATGCAACGTAAAGAACCAACCACGGGTCTGGTCGACACCTTCTGCAATGAAATCGGCCGGATAGTAAGTACGCGAATCGATCAACTCCTTGTTCTCGAACGGATAGTGGAGCTGAGCATATGGCATAGCACCCGAATCAAACCACACATCGATCAAGTCCAATTCACGTTTCATCGGCTTACCGCTTTCCGAAACCAAGACGATATCATCGACATACGGACGGTGCAAATCGATCTTTTCGTAGTTCTCTTTTGTATATACTCCCGGTTCGAAGCCCCAATCCTTGTAGGGATTGCTCTTCATAAATCCGGCTTGAATAGACTTTTCGATCTCGCCATACAACTCTTCTACCGAGCCAATGCACTTCTCTTCGCCCTCTTCACTGCGCCAGATAGGAAGCGGTGTACCCCAATAACGCGAGCGGCTCAAGTTCCAATCGTTCAAGTTTTCCAACCATTTGCCGAAACGTCCCGAGCCTGTCGACTCCGGCTTCCAATTGATTGTCTTGTTCAATTCGATCATACGCTCCTTACAAGCTGTCGAACGGATGAACCAGCTATCCAACGGATAGTAGAGCACCGGCTTGTCTGTACGCCAACAGTGCGGATAGTTGTGGACATGTTTTTCGATTTTGAAAGCCTGATTGCTCTGCTTCATCTTCATGCAGATGTAAATATCCAATGATTCTGCGGCCTGAGCTGCCTTCTCATCATACTTTCCATCGACTGTAAACTGCGGATCGTAAGCATTTTTCACCCAACGGCCCTGGTACTCTTTGTAAATATCCGCGTCAATGCAAGCCGATGCAAAAGCCTCATCCACATCATCCAGCAAATAGAATTTACCGGTCAAGTCGACCATCGGACGAGTTTCTCCTTTCTTGTTGATCATAAACAAAGAAGGAATACCGGCAGCTTTCGCTACAAAAGCATCGTCTGCACCAAATGTCGGCGCGATATGTACGATACCCGTACCATCGTCAGTCGTCACATAATCGCCAAGGATCACGCGGAAGGCTTTCGCTGATGCATCCTTCCAATTGCCATCTTCATCCAATTCAACCGGTTTGACCCAAGGCATCAGCTGTTCGTACTGCATCCCCTCCAAGTCTGTTCCTTTATATTCGCCTACAATCTTGAACGGAATCAGCTTGTCGCCCGGCTTGTACTCTTCCAATGCCAAACCTTCTGCTTTCTTATTGAAGTGGGTATAGAGCAAAGCCTTTGCCAAAACGACAGTTATCTTCTCACCGGTGTAACCATTATAGGTTTGAACAGCCACATATTCAATCTTCGGGCCCACACAAAGTGCGGTGTTTGAAGGCAATGTCCAAGGAGTAGTGGTCCAAGCGATGAAGTAAGGAGTACCCCACTGAGCCATTTCCGGCTTCGGGTTCTTCATCTTGAACTGACCGATAACCGTCGTATCCTTCACATCGCGGTAACAACCCGGTTGGTTCAACTCGTGCGAGCTCAAACCTGTACCGGCTGCCGGCGAATAGGGCTGGATCGTATAGCCCTTATAGAGCAAACCTTTGTTATACAACTGCTTCAACAGCCACCACAATGTCTCGATATAGCGATTATCATAGGTGATATATGGATTCTCGAGGTCCACCCAATAGCCCATCTTCTGCGTAAGATCGGTCCATTCATGGGTATATTTCATTACCTCCTTACGGCAGGAAGCGTTGTAATCGTCTACAGAAATCTTTTTTCCGATATCCTCTTTCGTGATACCCAATGCCTTTTCCACGCCCAATTCAACAGGGAGTCCGTGTGTATCCCATCCGGCTTTTCGACGAACGAGATAGCCCTTCATTGTCTTGTATCGGCAGAAAATATCTTTAATGGAACGAGCGATAACGTGGTGAATGCCCGGCATACCATTGGCTGATGGGGGACCTTCATAAAACACGAAAGAAGGATGTCCTTCTCTTATTTCCATACTTTTATGGAAGACATCGCCGTCTTGCCATTTTTTTAGTATTTCCTTATTCACGTCCGACAAATCGAACTTAGAATATTCGGCAAATTTCTTAGTCATATCGTGATGTATTTTATTTGCTATAATAATTCGCGCAAAGGTAGTGATTTAAATCCAATTATCTATTGCCCATAGCAAATAATCCACTTACTAATGTAGATTAAGAGGAAAATATCAAGTGGTTTTTCCTTGAAACAGAACAAATTTTCGTCTTCTGAGAGACCTTCAAAAAAGAGAGCGGTGTTTGGTGGAAAAAAACGTCTGTGTTTTAAAGTAAAAACACACCTGTTTTGGAGTAAAAACATGGATGTTTTTTGTGATAAACACCCATGTTTTTTCCCTATTCATCCAACCATATTACTCTTCCTCTGTATACCATGAGGAGTACATATGGTAGTTTTTGGCAATCTTCTGATTGATCTCTTTCGATTGCTCCGGGTCTACTTTCTTCACGAACTTAGCCGGAACACCTGCATAGATGCAACCAGGCTCGACAATCGTCTTGCTCAACACAACCGAACCGGCGGCCACAATGGCACCCTCTCCAATCACGGCATGATCCATCACGACAGATCCCATACCGATCAATGCGCCATGGCAGATCTTCGCACCGTGAATGGTTACATTATGTCCGATAGAAACGTCGTCTTCGATCTCTACCACTGATTTCTGATATAGTGTGTGCAGTACCGAACCGTCTTGAATATTCACGCCATTTCCGATACGAATCGAATTGACATCGCCACGCAAAACTGTTCCAAACCAAATACTACAACCGTCTCCTATGACCACATCGCCGATGATTGCAGCGTTGTCTGCTAAAAATGTATCTTTACCGATGACAGGAGTGAACCCCCGTACTGATTTTATCAATGCCATAATTCTTCAATACATCAAATTTCTGCTGTTTTCACTTTCAGCCATGCTTTTTCCTCTTCTGTCAAGAACGGGCTGAGTTTCTCGTATACATTTTGATGATACTTGTTCAACCAAGCATGCTCGCGCGGTGAAAGCATTGAGACAACCACCAGACTCGTATCGATATAGCAGAGCGTCAACGTCTCCATCCGCAAGAAGGTTCCGTATTCCGTCTTGCAGTCTTCTACGACTTCGATCATATTTTCCGTGCGAACGCCATACTGTCCCGTACGATACATAGCCGGCTCATCACTCATGACCATACCTGCTTCGATCAAAACAGGATTCTCTTCCATACGGATGCTCTGCGGACCTTCGTGAACATTCAAGCAGTGACCGATCCCATGGCAAGTACCATGCAGATAGTTGATGCCTGCATCCCACAATGCTTTGCGGGCCAAGATATCCAACTGTGAGCCTCTCATGCCGGTAGGGAATTTACATTTGCCCAAGGTGATGGTACCTTTCAACGTCAGTGTGAAGTCCTTTTTCATCTGATCTGTCGGATTCTTGCACAAGGCAATGGTACGAGTCACGTCGGTTGTACCATCCAAGTACTGTCCACCGCTGTCCAACAAGTAGAGGCTATCCGGCTTCAACTCGGCATCCTGCTCAGGAGTAGCGGCAACCGTATAGTGAACCACTGCACCATGAGGGCCATAGCTTGAGATACTGGCGAAGCTATCCATTACATACAACGGCTGTTCTGCACGCAAAGCCGTCAACTTATGGCTTGCGCTCAGCTCCGTCACCTTATGACCGGCCGCCATCTCTTGCTCCAACCAATAGAAGAACTTCGTCAGTGCGACACCATCCTTCAATACGGCATTCCGATAGCCTTTCCGTTCTGTTTCGTTCTTGATACTCTTCAGTGAGTTAGCTATAGAGATGCCGCTGATGATCTCAACACCTTTTGGCAAGGCATTGCAGATTGCTTTGTTGGTATGCGGAGTATCCACATAGATACGTGTCGTTGTCGGCAATTTGGACAAATAATAATATACGCGCGTATAATCGGCCAAGATAACGCCCTCGCTCTTCAGACGTTCTGCCACGTCGGCCGGCACTTTCTTCGGATTGATGAACAGGACATTCTCCTTGTTTGAAACGAACATATAAGCAACAGCCACCGGGTTGTAAGCTACATCTGTTCCACGGAAGTTACAAGTCCAAGCCACCTCATCCAAGGCTGAAAGAATAGTACAGTCAGCTCCTGCTTTTTGTAGGCGGGCATTGATGTCAGCGATCTTATCGGCTGTCGAGCGGCCACTATACTGTATCGGAAGATCAAAGACAGGATCTTCGGGAATAGCAGGACGGTCTGTCCAAATCTGATCGAGCAAGGCGGCTTCCGTATTCAACGAAATTTGCTTGCGACCCAACTCTACAGCCAAATCATCTGCTTCTTGTGCACTGAATGTCTCGCCGTTCAAGCCAACCGTCTCACCCGGAGCCAATTCACTCAGCAAGAACTCTGTGATGGAAGGTGTTCCTTCGATCTTCAACTTGTACACATCGATACCCGTTCCGGCAAGTTGATCTTCAGCTTGTAAGAAATAACGGGAGTCTGTCCACAGACCGGCCTTGTCTAATGTAACAACCACGGTACCGAAAGATCCTGTAAAGCCAGAGATCCATACGCGATATTTCCAACAAGCACCCGGATACTCGCTCATGTGCGGGTCGGTCGTTGGAATGATATAGGCAGAAATATGCTGTTCTTTCATGACCTTTCTCAAAGCGGAAAGGCGATCTACAATTTGTGTCTTCATTGCATCTGTTTTTTTATATTACCTGCACAAAGATAATAAATTCATGCTAAAGTTGTTCACTTCTCCAAATCTTCTTCCGTAAAGATTGAAACCAAATGAACGAAACGCACCCTTTGAGGATGCTTGAGATGCAAATGGCCCACCAAACGCCATCGATTCCCCATCCGATTGCACCAAGGATCATGGCCAAAGGGATGCGCAATGCATTGAAAGTGATACTCGTGACAGCAGGCGGAACCGTACGCCCTACCCCATAGAATAGTCCTTGCATCGTTATCTCTATCATCATGAATATCATCGAATAACCATCGATTCGAAGATAAGCCCCACCGGCTTCATAGGCCGCTCTCTCAGGAACAATCAACGAAAACAATTCACTTCCACAAAAGATAAAGAGAAGTGAGCACAACAATCCGAAAGACAATGCCATCTTCAAGGTGATATAATAAGCAGTGTCTATACGCTCTTTTTTCTCTGCTGCATAATTTTGTGCCGTAAAAGCGCTGAGGGCTGTACTGAAACCCTGCGACGTATTCCATGCGATGGCCTCCACCTGACCGCCGGCAGTCATTGCCATAAGGCCGATATGTCCGCCATAGGTAGAAGCCGTTCGGCCCATCAGCATATTAATGACCGCAAAAACGCTGTTCAACAATGCCACCGGCAATCCAATCCGTAGGACCTTTTGCGTATAAAACCACTTAGGGCGGACAAAGAAACGGAAGCCATCCCACAATCGGTTCCGCACCTTCATCTGATAAACGAACAGCAGCACGACCATACACTGTGAAAGCCAAGTGGCATAGGCAGCACCGGCAGTCCCCCACCCCAGTAGCAATATAAACAACGGGTCCAACAACATGTTCAACACCAAGCCCAAACCACTTATATAAAAGGGAACTTTACTGAGGCCGGCTGCGTTGTGAATACCTGTAAACGCTGATGACAAAAAGACAAATGGGAAAGCTGTAGCAACGATCCGCAAATAGTTCACCGCATTGTCCGTAATGGACGACTCCAAACGAAACAACCCGAGCACAGGATGCGCCAACAGAAAGAGGAGAGCTCCCCACACCAATGATATAATCAGTCCGATAGTCAGGTTATGAGAAGCATAAGCTTTCGCCTCTCTAACGTTGTTCGCTCCGATGGCATGCCCCACCGACACCTCCGCTCCTACCTTATTCATCAACGAGATGGACTGAGTGAGCCACGTCAAGATGCCCACGGCCCCGATAGCCGCCACGGCTTCACTGCCCAAACGTCCTACCCACGCCATGTCGGTAAGACTATATGCCATTTGGACGAACGATGTCCCCATAATCGGAAGGGCCAAGCCAAAAAGTTGTTTTCGGATAGGTCCATCCGTCAGATTCTTTACCGATTGCATACCATTTAAATCATTCCTAACAGATGGCTGCGCGAAAGCAAACAAGCTCCGATCAAACCACCATTCTCCCCTAACTGGGAAACGACCAGTTTGGAGTCTTGGTTAACCAAGTTCAACGAATATTTTCGGATAGCACTTTGGATCGGAAGGCGCAGATATTCCTGTGTTTCAGAGAGAGGACCGCCGATGATCACCAGTTCCGGATTCAATACATTAATAAATCCTGCGATCCAACGCCCTAATACAGCCCCCACATGTTCCACTATTTCAATGGCCAAAACATCCTCTTCGAGCACAGCGTCAACAAAGTCCGTCAACAAAAATCTGCCATGCTCCTTCAGTTTCTCTTCCATAATGGTCGTACACCCTTGCGACAGACGTTCGTTCAGCATACGTTCGACCGCATAACCGGAAGCCTCTGTTTCCAAACATCCTTTTTTGCCACAGTTGCATATTATTTCATTGTCGACGGCACATACGTGACCAATCTCGCCCGAGAAGCCCGATTTTCCATAATAAAGTTTTCCGTCAATGATAATGCCGGCGCCCAATCCCCAATTAAGATTGATGAACAATATATTCTTCTCGTCTCTCACCACCCCATTCATGTATTCACCATACATCATGGCGCGCGAGTCATTCTCCAAATAGACAGGAATTCCCAGTCGCTCCTCCAAAACATTGGCTAAAGGTTTCTTCTTGTCAAAATAGAAGAATGTATAGGAATAGCCCTTGACTGAGTTGACGCGTCCACCGATATTCACACCGATATGCAATACTTTTTCGCGTGGCATCTCCAATCCTTGTATGTAATTCTCGATGATCTGCGAAAGAATTTCCAACGATTCGGGTGTGTTTTCCAAATCGTAGGGCACTTCTGTCGGCTCCATGATCATCTTTCCACAGAAGTTCATGGTAGCCAATAGCACCTTCTTACGTTGAATGTCCACCCCAACGAAATAGGCCGACTCCGGATTCAAGCCAAATATATTGGGCTTGCGGCCGCCTTGCGTGTTCTGCTTTCCTAAATCAACGATAAATTTTTCGTCCATCAGTTCCGCCACAAATTTGGTAGCAGTCGGAATACTGATATCCAATTCTTTCGCCATGTCGGCGATGGATGCCGATTCATTGAGAATCAACAACTGAATCAATCGTTTTTTCAATGCAGTACTTTTGTTATTACTATCATGTAACGGGAACAGCGCATTCATCTTATTATTACTTTATCATGATTATTATCAAAAAAAGAGCATTACCTCCTTTTGTTCCTCTTGTTTCTATACAACAAAGGTAAATATATAAATCGGAATGTCTCTACGCAGACAAAGTTATGTTTTTTTTATTATCTCAGCAATAGAGCGAGGCATTTTTTAATAATTCAAATCATTCTTTCAGATAATTTTCCACCATCTTCACCCAAAACCACAACACCCATTTTGGATTTGCTGCATAATGGTGTTTCTTCTATCGTTTTTAATGAAAACTACGATTGAAAAAAGGATGCTCAGCGATCATTTGTTGGCAGGAAGAGTAGAGCGGAACATCGTATTTTGCACAAGTGATACGAACATTGTCAAAGCGGTAAAATGACGGCTCGCAGACCACAACCAGTTTTCCGGATCGTGCAAACAGCCCCATTTCAAGCAATGTAATGGGCGATTTGCTCGAACCGAGGATGTTCATAATGATAAAGTCTGCCCTTTCAAGATGCTCCAATTCCCAATTAACCTGATAATCCATTGCATCAGGCACTGTGGGATCCCAATGGCCTTGTCGCGGATTGAACAGGAGAAAATCGCCGACAAACGATTCGAATTGCTCGGCAAGTTGGCTTTGCCAATCGATACTATTCCCCATATCAATCGTTCCGGCAAGGAACACTTTGGTGAACCCTGTCGTATCGGTTTGCAACTCTTCATGCGGATGCTGGACAATAACCTTGGCATGAGTCCGGTTGCCAACCAAAGCGGTGGCGAGTAGTATGACTGCCACGACCGATTTGAATGATAAGAAGAACCGTTTCATGCAAGCAAAGTTATGAAAGAAATTTGGAATTATTAAAATCCGCTTGAAAACTTTAGGGTAAAAAGACGAATGGACGATCACCCTTTTTTGGAGATTAGACACAAAAAAAGTCTGTATGAATTCATACAGACTGTCTCGTTCTTACTCTATTGCTAAAGAATTACTCAGCAACAACTGTTGAGTCAGCAGTAGCAGTTGAATCAGCTTCTGCAGGAGCAACTTCTTCTACAGCAGGAGCAACTTCTTCTGTCTGAGCTGCAGTTTCAGCTACTTCTTCAGTAGATTCTGCAGATTTGTTGTTACAAGATGCAAATGATACAGCTGCGATAACGGCAGCAAAAGCAACTAACTTTTTCATTTTGTTAAATTTTAAACGTCTATAATATCTTTTTGAAAACGATACAAAAGTAG
>CAVJQR010000039.1:0-6490 GCA_963651605.1 Agathobaculum sp. | reverse complement strand
CTCATCGTACAACAAGCTACCCGTATCAGGGTTATGGTCAGGGAGATTCCGCACCAATGCCAATACTTGCTGCGCCTGTTCAACCGACTGTCGGCCGTAGAACTTCAAGGCTTGCACCACGGCCATCCGCTCGCTTATGGATAAAGGCTTTCCCGCTTCCGGCTGCAAAACGCATTCACATTCGGCAAGGAGCACTTCCGTTACAGCCTTTTCCACCGGCTTTCCCAACTTGAACAGCTGGGCAAACAACAGGAAACCGGCCGTTCTTCCGTAAGGTGATTCTCCATCGCCCAACAAATCCACGGCCAATTTCGCCGGATCCGCCACTTTGGGGAAAAGATTGTTGCAACACTGCTCTGCCAGTTCGGGATAAACGATCGCGGCCGCCCATTGGCACGCCTCTTTCCGCTCCATCTCTGACGGAGGGAAGAGCATCGTAGCCAAAATCTTCATTTCCCTTACGTCGGCGGCCCACAAGGCTCGGGCAAAATCGGCGTTCGTTTCAAACGATTTTGCAATCTCTTTGATCTCGGGAAGGGGAACCCCGAAAATCAATTTATAGTTCATTCCTTTCTGTCTCAAGCTATTGGAAACAATTCCATTCATAGCCATACGCAACCGCTTGCGAACTTCCCTCAATTGCTCTTCCATGGTCATTCATTAAATGTGGGTAAGAAAGAGTAATCTCGGCTGTAGCGCAACATCTGTTCCGCATACCCTTCGGTATAGTCCAAACGGATATCGACTACCTTGCCGTTTTCGTCGACCACCGGTTGCATGACGGGGTTGACAAACCCCTTGTATGGAGAAAGATGCAGCTTCTCATACCGGGCTTTCACCTCTTGGTGCAAGGCCAAATCAATCTTGACACCATACGTTTCGACCAAGTTCCGGCCGGCTTCGTAATCGCCTTCGCTCTTGATCCGCTGCACCTCTGCCAGCAGTTTGCCGAAGAGTTCGCGCAAACGGGCATAATCGTTGACCACCACAAAGGTCTTGCCGTCCCGATGTTTCAGTTCCACCACTTGCTCTGCACGGCCCATTTCATACACCCAACGGGCTATCAGTTGGCGGTTTCGCATGTGTGCCTCCTCCACATCCTTGCCCGGTTCGATACGAACCAACTGAGTCATCAGTCCGTTCATCATATATTTATAGTATTCTGCCTTGTATGCTTCCGCATCGGGTACCAATCCCAACTCCAGCATCTTCGGATCAGCCAAGTAATAGAGACCGAACAGGTCGGCACGCGCCTCCTCCAAGGTGGAAGTGTATGCCTTCAAGGCATCCGGATCGACCCCGGGAAGCAACTGTCCTGAGCCATGGCCCAAGCACTCGTGCAAATCGGTGTGCAACATATCCGTGATGAAACCATATTTCTTTATTCGTGCACGTTCCTCATCGCTCCATACAAACTCCTCGCTGAAGCCATTTCCTTTAGCGGCATTGTCGTATGCCTGCATGATATTTTCGATGGTCACAGATTTCGATCCGTGATCGCGACGAATCCAATCGGCATTGGGAAGGTTGATACCTATCGGTGTAGAAGGGTAACAGTCGCCCCCCAACATTGCCACCGTAATCACTTTTGCCGTAACCCCCTTCACCTGTTTTTTCTTGAAACGCACATCGACGGGCGAATGGTCCTCGAACCACTGCGCATTGGAGCTGATGGTCCGTGTGCGGGCCGTGGCTTCCCGATTGAGGAAGTTCACCGTCGACTCCCAACTGGCTTTCATACCCAACGGATCGCCATACGTTTCAATGAAACCATTGACGAAATCCACCTCCGATGTGGTATCCTCCACCCATAAAATAGAATAGACGTCGAATGTTTTCAAGTCGCCACTCCGGTAGTAATCGATCAGCGTTGCGATAATCTGCTCCTGTCGTTTGTTCTCGGCAAAGGATTTTGCCTGCTCCAACTCGTCGATGATCCGTTCGATGGCGGCAGAATAGAGACCGCCGACCCTCCATACCTTCTCGACCAGTTGGCCATTTTCTTTCACCAAGCGGCTGTTCAATCCATAGGAGATCGGGGTGTCTGTCGGATGCGCCTCCTTTTGTTTGCCGTAAAACGCCTCCACTTCGGCTTGCGTCACATCCTCGCCGTAATAGTTGTTGGCCGAAGCCTTCACCCAATCCGTATCGCCACTCTGCACCGTCCGCTTCGGCAAAACCGCCGCATCAAACAGGATGGGGCGCAATGTTTCGAAAAGTGATTCAGCCGTTTCTCCGGGTTGCAAGGGCAGGTACTGCGGATCTGTTTCCAACAACAACTGCCGGAAATAAGCCGCCGAGAAGCCCGGCACGAATTTGTCTTCTGCATAATGGTGATGGATACCGTTGGCAAACCACACCCGTTTGAGGTAAACCTCCAACGCCCGGAAGGAATCATTCGTGCGGTCGCCGTCATAATGGAGATAGATCGCCTCCAAGGTGCGGCGCACACAGAGGTTATACCGACAATTTTGGTCGTACAATATATCCCGGCCCATCAAGGCTGCTTCCGACAGGTGGTAAAGCAACTGTTTCTGTTGCAGCGAGAGTTCCTCAAATCCGGGAACTTTATAACGTAATATCTGCAGATCCGCAAATTGATCCACGACATAATTAAATTCACTGTTCACCATATTCATGAAAGGAGTTTGTAACAAAAAAGCCGTTTCGGGACGATGAATCCGGAAACGGCTTTAGCTTCTTTATTGATTATTTCTTCACGTTCCGATCTTCATTAAATGGAAGAGATACGCAATGTACGCAACAGATCACGGTCGATCGGCTTGTCGTTCTTGATGGCTTTCGTGAAGGAGACATTCACCAGTTCCTCATTTTGGATGCCGATCATCACATTCCGCTGACCGTCCAGCAAGGCATCCACTGCAGCGACGCCCATACGGGTAGCCAAAATACGGTCTTGTGCCGTCGGTGAACCGCCACGCTGCAAGTGGCCCAAGATGGAAACACGCACATCAAACTGCGGATACTCTTTCTTTACACGTTCCGCTACACCCATAGCACCGCCGGTCACTTCGCTTTCTGCCACGAGGACGATACTACTGTTCTTCGATTTACGGAAGCCCGTTTCAATCATCTCTGCCAATTGGTCCTTCTCCAATGAGATTTCCGGGATAATGGCCGCTTCGGCACCCGATGCGATCGCACCATTCAATGCCAGAAAACCGGCATCGCGGCCCATCACTTCGATAAAGAACAGACGTTCGTGTGAGGTGGCCGTATCACGGATTTTATCTACACACTCCATGATGGTATTAAGAGCCGTATCATATCCGATAGTGACATCCGTACCATACAAATCGTTGTCGATTGTGCCGGGCAGACCGACAATCGGTATATTATATTCTTGTGCAAAGATACGGGCACCGGTCAGTGAGCCATCACCACCGATGACGACCAACGAGTCTATACCATGTTCCTGCAGATTTTCGTACGCCTTCTTACGTCCTTCGGCTGTTTTGAACTCCGTAGAACGTGCTGTTTTCAAGATTGTACCACCGCGCTGGATGATATTGCTAACATTTTGAGTTTTGAACTCTTCAATTTCGTTCGTGATCATTCCTTTATAACCACGATAGATTCCATTTACCCTGATTCCATTCGAGATGGCAGCGCGTGTCACCGCACGGATCGCTGCATTCATTCCCGGGGCATCGCCACCGGAAGTTAAAATACCAACACTTTTAATTGGAGGCATAGTTTTCTATATTTAGAGTTTCCGCAAAAGTAATAATTTTTTTTATTTCGCAATGCAATTCAGATTAAAACATAATAGGCATTTTTGCTAAATCGCGTTAAAAGGTTGAAGGCTTTCAAGCTATTGAAAAGAAGAGCAGGAGAATGGAACAATACTCCCCGCAAAGACGGGAAAAAAGTGTACCATTATTGCGCTGTTCAGCCCTATTCATTACATTTGTATGTGAATATAAAACCATCTGTTTCATATGATATTTATCAACTTAGGAGCCGGATTTATCCGTGCAATCAAACAACATTCAAGAAATCTGTCTATCTTTGTGCGCAAAAGAAAACACAATTATTAAATCAAATAGATCATGAAACCTACTTTATTTGTATTGGCAGCCGGCATGGGTAGCCGTTACGGTGGCTTGAAACAGTTGGATGGCCTGGGCCCCAACGGAGAAACAATCATGGATTACTCTATCTTTGACGCCATCCGTGGCGGATTCGGCAAACTGGTATTTGTCATCCGTAAATCATTCGAACAAGATTTCCGCGAAAAGATCGTCTCAAAATATGAGAACCATATCCCTGTAGAAGTGGTATTTCAGGATTTGAACGACCTGCCTGCCGGTTTCACTTGCCCGGAAGGCCGCCAAAAACCTTGGGGAACCAACCACGCCGTCCTGATGGGTAAAGATGTCATCAAGGAACCGTTTGCCGTCATCAATGCCGACGACTTCTACGGCCGTGACAGCTTTGCCGTATTGGGCAAATGGCTTTCTGAAAAAGCGGAAAGCAAGAATGAATATTGCATGGTAGGCTACCGTGTAGGAAACACATTGAGCGAAAGCGGTTCTGTAGCCCGCGGCGTTTGCGAAACCAACGAAGAAGGCTACTTGACCGGCGTAGTGGAACGGACAGCCATCGAACGTATCGACGGTGAAATCCAGTTCAAAGACGAAAACGGCCAAAAGGTTGTCTTGGAAGAGAACACTCCGGTATCCATGAACATGTGGGGTTTCACTCCGGACTACTTCCACTATTCTGAAGATTACTTCGCAGAATTCCTGAAAGAGAACATCAGCAACTTGAAATGTGAGTACTTCATCCCGTTGATGGTCAACAAGCTGATCAAGGAACATACGGCAACCGTCAAGGTATTGGATACCACTTCCAAGTGGTTTGGTGTAACCTATGCAGCCGACCGTCAGGGTGTTGTCGACAAGATCCAGGCATTGGTTGATGCCGGTGAATATCCCAACAAATTGTTTTGATACACAATCAGACACATAGCGTAAAAGGGCTTGCTGAATCTTTTCAGCGCCCTTTTTTATTTTCTTGCCCCTATAGAAGCAAAACCTTATCGCTTTTTCTATTTTGTTCGGGCATCATCCCAAACGACCACCGGGCAATACTTGGTTCTTTTCTGTCAACTATTTTTCACAGTGGCTCGATCAACTATGCAACCTAAAAGTTGCATTTCCGAATTTCTTTTCTTATATTTGCAACACAATTCAAGACTAAATTATGAAATTTGTACGAACTATCCCAGGTTATAACCACCTTTGGGCGGTAAAAGAAGACGGGAAAGAAACGGATGAACTATCAATGCTCTTCCGACAGTGGAGTAATTTCAACTACCTACTTGACTTCTTCTTTGCCAATATAAAGGATTTGCAGGGATTCTTCAAGATAGAAAAGGTAAGCGATGCCATCAAGGATACAATGGAAGATGCGAAAGAATTGGAGCGACTCATCCTTGACTTCCCTAATACCGAACAGTTAGATAGTCTATTTCAACCACTTAGTCTTGGAGACAACCGAGCACACGAACTGACTCGTGAAAAAGCAAGGAATTGGGAGCGGAAGCAGCATCCAAGTTGGATCCGCATCTATGCCATTCGCATTGAACCGAACGTGTATATTGTCACGGGGGGTGCCATCAAACTGACTGCCACCATGCAGGAACGAGAACATACGCAAAGGGAACTTGACAAGCTGAATGCCTGTCGCAATTTCTTGAAGCAAAATGGAGTATTTGACCAAGATAGTTTTATTGATTATTTCAAAGAGTAGTAATTATGAGAAAGAATACATTAAAATTTCTGGAGGCTCATCAGAGTGATAAGCCTTCTACATTCACAGAAGATGCCAAGTGGCGTCAAGAGAATGAAGCGTGGCTCAAATGGTCACGCGGAATAGCATTGTCTATCGTAAATTATATGCAGGAGAACGGACTGACTCGCTCTGATATTGCCAACAAATTGGGTGTTACACCTCAGTATGTCAGCAAGATTCTTTCAGGCAACACCAACTTTTCATTCAAGAGCATTGCAGAGATAGAACGAAAACTCGGCATATCTTGCATGGAGGCAGCAATGTCCTAAAGCAATCTTTTTCAGAATTGCATTTAGAGTCTGTTTAATTTTTTCACAACACTCTCCCGAGGTTTATACCGAGGTTATTTTCTATTTTCAGGAGGAGCATGGCGAGTTACGTAGCGAGCGGAATCAGGAAAAACAGCGTGAAAAGAAAGTCTAAAGAGGTTGGCGGACAAATCCTTTCTTTTTCATTAAGCTTCATTTCGCGTTAACGATGACATGTTAATGTCATCGAGTGTAACCTTCTTTTCTTCTTTATTATTTTGCCGTTCTTTTTTTCTCTCCTTTTTCGCGTGAGCTGCCATTTCATGGCAGCGAGTGTTGTTACTTTTGGCTTGGCCCAAAAGTAACCAAAAGGCCAGGGCTACGCTTATGACCTACTCCGAACGCTACCTCGCTGTGCGCGT
>CAVJQR010000038.1:15884-16435 GCA_963651605.1 Agathobaculum sp. | reverse complement strand
CTCGGTCATCGACCCGCAGCTGCAATACTATTTTGGCAAGATGACCATGTACAATACCTACAACACCGAGGCCCGCAACATGATCCTTTATTTCTTGAAACTGCACTTCGAAGATAAAGACAACTTGGTGACTCCGATATCGCCTCTGCTAACAAATATCGACGAGGAGCAGATGAAAGCGCTTTTCCATTACGACAATTTCAAAGACAATTATAAGGTACTGAACACCGAAGTGCGCAAGTTTGGCATCAATGTTCCGCCACTGGTCAACGCCTATATGAGCCTTTCGCCCAAGATGCGGGTGTTCGGCACAGCCATCAATCATGGGTTTGGCGAAGTAGAAGAAACGGGTATTCTTATTAAAATCAATGAGATTCTCGAAGAGAAGAAAAAGCGTCATATCGAGACCTTCTTGAAGGAAGAATGCAAAGGTCCGGAGCTTATCTGCAAGCGTCGAAAGTTGGAAAAAGTATTGTAATACAAGTTGTTCGATTATTCAAAAGAGCGTTCAAAAAAACACCTGTGTTTTGCTTTAAAAACATGGATGTTTT
>CAVJQR010000038.1:13137-15828 GCA_963651605.1 Agathobaculum sp. | reverse complement strand
TCGGAAAAAAGGTTGCCCTCCGTCTGTTTTCTGATTGTTGAACAAAAATAGGCCTGACATAATTGAAAACAGCCCTTTCACTATTCCATTTTTTATGCTAATTTTGCTATCTGAATTTAAAGCAAGACGACCGTGGCGAAGATAGTAGAGACACCTTTGATGAAACAATATTTTGATATCAAGGCACAAAACCCTGATGCCATCTTATTGTTCCGTGTAGGCGACTTTTACGAAATGTATGGTGAAGATGCCGTTATAGGCTCCGAAATTTTAGGAATTGTCCAAACGAAACGAGCAAACGGAACCGAGCAGTTCGTAGAAATGGCCGGCTTTCCGCACCATGCCCTCGACTCTTATCTGCCCAAATTGGTCAGAGCGGGGAAGCGCGTTGCCATATGTGATCAGTTGGAGGATCCGAAACAAACCAAGAAATTGGTGAAACGTGGTATAACCGAACTGGTTACACCCGGCGTTTCGATTAATGAAACGATTCTGAACCATAAGGAGAACAACTTCTTGTCTGCCATCCACTTCGACAAAAACGGTTGCGGTATTGCTTTTTTGGATATCTCGACAGGAGAATTTCTTACGGCTGAAGGGACGACAGACTATATAGACAAACTGCTGAACAACTTCTCGCCGAAAGAGGTATTGATCGAGCGCAACAACAAAAAGAAGTTTGAAGAGCTGTTCGGATCCCGATTCTTTACCTTCGAATTGGAGGACTGGATCTTCACCTCCGAGGCGGCCAACGAACGATTGCTGAAACATTTCGAGACAAAGAATTTGAAAGGGTTTGGCGTTCAACACCTCAAGCTGGGAATTGTTGCTTCGGGAGCTATTCTTTACTACCTGGATCAGACACAACACACGCATATCTCGCACATCACATCGCTGACAAGAATCGAAGAAGAACGGTATGTGCGACTTGATAAGTTCACAGTGCATAGTCTGGAATTGGTGAACTCGATGAATGAAGACGGCAAAAGCTTGCTGGACGTTATCGACAAAACGATCTCGCCTATGGGTTCGCGTATGCTGCGCCGCTGGGTGCTCTTCCCATTGAAAGACATCAAACCGATCGAAGAACGGCAAAATGTCGTGGAATATTTCTTCAAACATCCCGACATCAAGGAACTTATCGACGAACAAATGGAGCAGATCGGCGACTTGGAGCGCATCATCTCGAAGGTGGCCGTCGGACGTGTGACACCACGCGAAGTCATTCAGTTGAAAGTGGCTTTGCATGCTCTCGAACCTATCAAGAAGGCTTGCGAAGAGAGTAGCGAACCGGCCCTTTGCCGAATAGGAGAACAGTTGAATGTGTGCGCTCTCATCCGCGAACGGATCGAGAAAGAGATTCAACCAGACCCCCCTGCATTGGTAAACAAAGGAGGTGTCATTGCCCATGGCGTTTCTGCAGAATTGGACGATTTGCGGGCCATAGCTTATTCAGGAAAGGATTATCTGCTGCAAATTCAGCAACGCGAAAGCGAACGGACGGGTATTCCCAGCTTAAAGATCGCTTTCAACAACGTATTTGGCTACTACATCGAGGTGCGTAATGCCCATAAAGACAAGGTGCCGGCCGAATGGATCAGAAAACAGACACTCGTCAATGCCGAGCGCTATATTACAGAAGAGCTGAAAGAGTATGAGGAGAAAATTTTAGGAGCCGAGGAGAAAATCCTCTCATTGGAGGCACGCCTCTTCAACGATTTGGTACTTTGTCTGACAGAATATATTCCGCCAATCCAATGCAATGCCAATCTAATAGCCAGAATAGACTGCTTGCTTTCTTTTGCGAAAGTGGCAGCAGCGAACAAATATATTCGTCCGTTGGTGGATGAAAGCGATGTAATTGACATAAAAGCCGGCAGACACCCGGTGATTGAAAAGCAATTGCCATTGGGTGAAAGCTATGTTGCCAACGATGTTTACCTGGACGAAGACAAACAGCAGATCATCATCATCACAGGACCTAATATGGCAGGTAAATCAGCATTGCTTCGTCAAACGGCATTGATCACGTTGCTTTCCCAAATAGGTAGCTTCGTTCCTGCCGAACAGGCCCATATTGGAATAGTAGACAAGATCTTCACGCGTGTCGGTGCTTCCGATAATATTTCTGTCGGAGAGTCAACTTTCATGGTAGAGATGAACGAGGCCGCAGACATATTAAACAACATGACATCAAGAAGCCTTGTTTTGTTCGATGAATTGGGGCGCGGCACCAGTACGTATGATGGAATTTCAATCGCATGGGCCATTGTTGAATATATCCACGAACATCCGAACGCTCATGCCAAGACGCTCTTCGCCACGCACTATCATGAACTGAATGATATGGCACAATCTTTTCCTCGGATCAAAAACTTCAATGTTTCGGTCAAGGAGGTGGGCAACAAAGTCATTTTCCTTCGTAAATTGGTAGCCGGAGGAAGTGAACACAGCTTCGGTATTCATGTGGCTCGCATGGCAGGAATGCCCAAAAACATCGTGAAACGGGCAGAAGAAATCTTAAAAATATTGGAAACAGAGAAGCGACAAGAGGGAGGAAGTGCCACCATGACATCTATCAAACCGGCCTCTTCTTCAAAAGCAGGAAATTACCAACTGAGCTTCTTCCAATTGGATGATCCGATATTGAGCCAAGTTCGTGATGAAATTGTAAACTTAGACGTGAACAAT
>CAVJQR010000038.1:4647-13127 GCA_963651605.1 Agathobaculum sp. | reverse complement strand
TGTTGATTTTGAACACCTTGAAATTACAACAATTTTCGCTAATCACCAATTTTTTCAACGACTTATATTTCGTCGAACTCACGTTAAATAAAGAGAAAGACGGGCATCTCATCAATGAAACGTCCGTCTTTTTCCAATTATATTCTGCATCAACGACGACGAATACTTCGAACGGCCGACGATGATTTTTGTGCTTTAGGAGCTTTTGTCTTTGGAGCTTTGACCGTTGCTGCCTTTTGTACTTTCGGTTCTTCCTCCTTTTTCTCTGTTTGAGTCTCTTTTGCTTTCGACTTCTTTGAGCTCTTTGTCTCTGCCGTTACGTTCAAAGAATCAACATTCATCCAAAGAGTTTTCTCGAATGACACCAATTGATTTTCGATACGTTCCTGTTCTTGCTTCAAAGAATCGGGAGTTGGACAGTAAGCTTGCAAGGGTTGATTCAACAAGTTTTGCGTCTTGATGATCTCTCCATCAAACATTCTCCGGCGAAAATAGTCATCAATTGTAAATGTTACGGCATTATTCAGATTAGAAGTCATGATGAATGCTGTGTTCAAGTAGGGACGAATGTTTTCATACGGCAACCAAAACATAGGACTGGTCGTTTGTCCGAAGTCATTATCCAATGATAAAAGAGGGCAAATAGCCAATGTTTTTACATCAAACAAAGAATTGTTTTGATCAAAATACCATGCTTCTTTTACATAATAACTTTTTACTTGTTCGGAAGGGACATCACTTTCATTTATGATCAACGAAGGATTCTCTCCCTGACGATTAGCCACCTCTTCGTAATAGACATGGAAACGATCCAACAATTCTTTGAAATTAACCAAATGCGCTTCATCAAAGACTTCATAACCGTCAACATATTCATAGACATTCAGTTTCCCTTCACTCAAAAGTTGGAATATGATGGAAAACAAATTCATCTGTCCATTCATCGGACGCACGGGATAGTAAAGCGGAGTATTCTTCTCCTTGGTCAAATCCAACTGCCTATATACCACACGCATCCAACGAGCAGAACCAACATCTTGCGTCAATCGTTCATTCAAGTCTTGAGCCCGCACAGTCAATTCAGGCAAGCCACTTTCTTTTGCGGTTTCCCTTTCTCCACGACTGGCACGCGGACCTTTTTTTTGTTGCTGAGAACTCTGCGTTGAAGTCTGTTCATTTTGAGCTTCAGCCGGAAGAACAGCAATCAATGAGAGTAAACAAGCTACTATGTAATAGATACGTTTCATATCATGATCAATTTACAATTACTTCAATCGTTGGTATTGTACGCTCGATACCATCCGGACCTTTCGCCACTACGCGTGAGATATAAAAACGTTTGCCGCGAGAGAGTCGACGGATATAATCCTTCTGTCGTTGCGAGAAATTAGTACCTTCTGCCACCTCCGGAATAGCATTTCCCATAGAATCGAAGAAAGTTAATTCAAAACGCAATACCGTATATTTTACATTCAACAAATCATCGTCGATAGCTGCCAAGATTCCATTTGCTTCAACCAGATTTCGCTTGGAAATCTTGCCGCCTCTGAACTTGCGCATATTGCCATTTTCATCTTTATACTCGATGTAAGGCAATGGATCGGGGAGAGCACGCACACGGAAAGAGGTCTTCGCCATTTCCAAATTTCGGCCGTCTGCCATACGCGCATTAACAGTTACGATTGCCTCAGTGCCGACTTTCGAAGGACGAGCTTCCCATAATTCTCCGTTACGCGTCAACGTTCCGTTCGTCATTGTAGCCGTTACATTGCCACTTGGTACACCCGGCACTGCGATACGAATTGGATTCGCAATACCGGCATACAAGACATTCATCAATGTTGGAGCCACTGTCGCACTTGGTTCTGTAACAAAATACTCACTTTCAAATGGATAACGATTCGTTTGTCCTTCGCTATTGGGCATTTCAATATAACCTTTTATAGGGAAAGTACCCGTCGAACCCGTTCCAACTCGGAAAATACCTTTATCCTCGTCCGGAAGTTCCTTCCCATTGACGAATATTGTAGGACGCTTGGTCGAGTCGACTGCCGACAATACAATGTTGGCTTCATATTGGCTACCCCGCATAACAATCTGACTTTGCGGAATAACTTGTGCCGTAATCTGATTGACACGGAAATCTCCCACGTCCACACTGCTCAACAGATGGGAGAGAACTTCACCTTCAGCATAGCGAATATCACTTTGAACCTTCGTCAGCAAAGTAACAGCCGCGGCAACCGGCATATGTTCGAACAGGGCCGTTTCCCATGTACGAACATTCAATCCGGCTTTATTGGGGAGTTCTGTACTTAATGCAGTCTCGATAATACGAGTTTTGGCCGAATCCTCAACCAAATTGCCCATCCATTCGCGATAAGAATCAATGGAGAGACGCAGATTCTTGCCCTCGCCTTTGATCGGAGACAACATGACACGAGCCGCAGCCTCCAGATCATCCTTGTGTTCAATTTTATCAACGTCGGCACCTTCTCCGTCTGCCAAAACAGCTATTCGCTGTTTCAATTCTTGAATATAATTATACAATGAATCCGAGCGCTGCTTTACTGCGGTTGATTTTTGGTACCATTCTTTCACCTTCTCGGGATTGATTTGGTAAGCCGAACTAAGTTCTTCTGCCACCATCTCGTTGCGATGCGTAGAATTTTCGATGGATGTCCGCAAACTGCCCTGCACCAGTTCGAAGCCATCAAGCACCTCCGACGAAACGTTCAAAGCCATCATGGCAATGAACACGAGGTACATCAGATTGATCATCTTCTGACGCGGCGAATTCGGATTATTTGATATTCCTGCCATCTTATCTATTTTCTCTTAAATCTTTGTTCTTTAAACACATACTTATCCTTGTCTCTGACCATTATAAGGTTGTTGATATCCATATGGTGCCTGATAAGGAGGCTGTTGATATGGTGTTTGTGGAGCCTGATAATTGTTGGTCTGCTGCTGTGGTGGATACATATTCACCGTCATGGCTTGCAACAATCGGGTATATACTTGATTCAATTGAGACAATTGCTGTGTCATCTTTTCGGTTTCGTTACGGAAAACAGAACTGTCGATAACTGATCCCTCATACATCTCACGGATACGATTCAAACCGGCATTGATCCGCTCTATATTTTCCATTTGCGTATTAATGCTTCTCAACTGCATTTCATAGGCAGAGTTTAAGCCCGTAATGTTTCGGTTCAGCGCATCCATCTGTTCAATATAATTCTGTGAATTTTGAGAGACCTCCTCCGGATTGCCGGAAATAGATTTGTATGAGTTGAGCAAGTTATCAGAAACTTCTGTCAACGATCCGGTTACTTCACTGAATTTCTCCAACTTATCCGACATGGCTGAGAGCTGTTCCAAATAGTGTTGAGTCGCTTCTGTCAATTCTGCCATCTTCGATATCTGCTCGGCCGCACCACTTAACTTCTTGATGCTGTCAGAAAGATTCTTTGTATCTTCCTCTGTTACATTCAATCCCAAAGAAGCGGCAGCTGATGCACCAACCTGAACGTCACTACCGGTATGGTTGATGATCGGGCTATTTATATTCACTCCATTTTGAACACCGTTTTCAGCCCCTTTTGCAAAGTCCGGGCGATCCAATGGATTCTTCGATTTCAATACAGGAAATACATCTTCCCAGTGGTATTCATCATTGGGGCGTTCAAACGCTGAGATAAAGAACACACACGCCTCCGTGATCATGGCAATGAACAAAATCTGGTTGGCATATGGCAAGTGAAGCAACTTGAACAATGCACCAATGATGACGATTGATGCACCCCAGCTGTAACAAAAATTCAAAATTCGCTTTCCTTTTTCGCTGGAAAGGAACATTTCAATTATATTTTTATATCTTCTATATTTTCCCATGAATAGCTTTTTTATTGGGTTGATTATTTATTCTTTTTTCCTTTTGATTTCGAGAATCCGATCTGCGTCCGTACACAACGGAATCCGATATATGAACGTGTCTCGTTCTGATATTCAAAACCGCGCATATCCGAGCGGATGAACTGTGCCACATCTTTCCAAGAGCCACCTCGTATGACTTTCTTTTTCAACGCATAAGGATCTTCTTTTGCTGCATTGTAACGCAATTCCGGATTGATATCGTTCATCTGTTTCGGACCTGATTCCGAATAAGCCGTTGAGGTCCACTCTGCCACATTGCCGGCCATGTCATACAAACCGAATTCATTCGGTGCAAATGAGCCGACGCGCGAAGTAATCAGATGCCCATCCTCTGTATAGTTTCCTTTACCCGGCTTGAAGTTTCCCAAGAAACAATTCTTACCGTTTGTCAGATCATCACCTGACCATGGATATTTGTTCTCATTCTTTCCACAACGGGCAGCATATTCCCATTCTCCTTCCGTAGGCAAGCGGAAAGGCTCTATTGTTTGTCCGGCAGGGAGGCTCAACGATTGCTTATACTGGTTCGTACGCCATATGCAAAAGGCGGTTGCTTGCTCCCACGACACGCCTACTACCGGATAATCATCATAACCGGGATGGTTGAAATACATACGTGTATACGGTTCATTATACGAGTTGTTGAAATCGTTTACCCAGCAATTCTCGTCAGGGTAGATATTCACGATGTGCGTATTCAAGAAATCCCATGGCCCGGTACGCGGACGAGTAATTGTCTCGTTTACTATATTTCCCTCATCATCAATATAGGCCGTATCTTTCGAAATCATGATCACCTCATTCGGATCGGGGGTGATGTCCGTATTACGAACACGATCAGCCGGATCCAACTGATTCTTCCGCAGAGCGGCTGAAGTATAGTCATACCACTCATACTTGAATACCATCTGTTTAGGGTCCAATTTCTTCTCACCCGTCACAGGGTTGGTATAATAAACGCTTTCAATGGCGCGAAGTTCATCCTCGTTGGCACGCTTCCAAGGGATCTGACGACTCCAATCCAAATGAGGAGTAACCGGATCGCCATAGCGGTCTTCCGTTATCTTGAACAGATCGTTTCCTCCAAAAGCAGGGTCGGCCAATCGTTCACGGATGATGGAGTCGCGCACCCAATAGACGAACTGACGGTATTTGGCATTGGTCGTTTCCGTTTCATCCATCCAAAAAGCATCAACCGATATTCCTTTCGTATCGGGCATGATACCCCATAACGAATCTTTATCAGCAGGCCCCATTTCAAAGGATCCACGTTTGATCAAAATCATTCCGTAGGGCGAAGGCTCGTTGATAGCCATGGTCCGCACCCCTGTAACTTCTCCTCCGCCTCCTGAGAAAGACTTGCCACAGGAAGAAAGCAGCGAGGTGGCTGCCAGAAGGATTATCCATATTTTTTTCATATACCTATAATATACGTACGCTTTTATGGCGTGTATTTCCTGTCTTCGTCTTGTTCAGTTTGAGCCGATATTGCAACACGAGCTCATGACTTCCTGAAGAAACTTTGCGGATGGCCGTCGTCGGATAGCCGAATGAGTAGCCCAAGGCAAAACGCCCAATATTGGCTCCCAACAGAATGCCGACTGATTCGTTCATCTTCCAAGAAATACCGCCGTTAAACATTTTATTATATTCCAGCCGTGCCGTTACGTCCAAGTGATAATTCGTCAAATCGGTAAGTAAGAACACAGATGGTTTTAATTCAAATAACGGATTGTTCAGCCGAATATTGTATCCGCCCATAAAATTAAGTACCCCCCCAATATAGGTATAGATGGCTTCGTCCAGTTGCAATTCGGGCGAGGTTATATGGGTAAAGCCCAATCCCGCATAGAAATTCTTGTGCGTATAGAAAAGGCCCACGTTGATATCCAACCCCGTTGCATTGACAGAACTTGTCGGAAACGCTTCGTCTTCTTGTTGGTGGAAGTCGCTCTGCGGCACATAGATACTATCTGCTTTGAACACTTCGTTTACAATGCCTATCTGCAAACCACCGCTCAGCACACCGCCCAATAGTTTATATTTGAAGGCATACTGTGCACCAACGTGCGTATTCTGAAAGAGTCCGATACTTTCCGTATAGACTGCCAACCCCACACCATGCTGTGTCTTTCCCAATTTGAAGGGCATATCGGCCGTTACAAAAAACGAACGTTGCGCTTTCGGAAAGCCGACCCATTGCTGATTGAAGAGCGCCAAGAGTCTCATGTCTTCTGTCTCGCCGGCTGCAGCCGGATTATAATAGGCTTTTGCCATGAAGTAATGGCTCAGCGCAGCATCATACTGTGCTCTAACCATCTGCAGCGAGGTAAACAAAATCAAGATCAGAATGGATAATTTCTTCATGCTTGTATTCGTTCGATATAACGGATTATCAAGTATATAAACTTAACTTTTTTATGTTTATTGTTTCGGACAACAGAAAAACAAACGAGGTAGAGTGCCCATGGCCTTCCACCTCGTTGTATTAGTTAATTTCTTTCTTTTCTATGAAAGGAATCAATATTCCTCTTCGTTAAAGAAAAAGTCTTCTTTACTTGGATAGTCGGGCCAAATATCTTCCATGCATTCATATATTTCGCCCTCGTCTTCCATTTCCTGCAAATTTTCTATTACTTCCAATGGAGCGCCTGATCGTTGAGCGTAATCAATCAACTCGTCCTTGGTAGCAGGCCAAGGTGCATCTTCCAGTTTTGAAGCTAATTCCAATGTCCAATACATAAGTCTTATAGTATTAAGAGACTGTACAAAGCAGTCAGGTTTCAATTTTTCCGCAAAAGTAAAATAATATTTGTTAGAAACAAGTATAATCCCAAATTATTTCTTTCCCATTATTTTTCAAGCACTCTTTCCGGGCAAGGACAAAGAAATAGTCGGATAAGCGGTTGATAAATACCAGCACCGGCTCTTCCACTTCATACTCTTCAGCCAAACTGTAGATGCGCCGCTCGGCACGACGGCAGACCGTTCGGCAGACGTGGGCCAAGGAAGCCGAACGGCATCCGCTGGGCAGTACGAAATTGGTCATCTTCGGCAGTTTCTCATCGATGGCATCAATCTCCTGCTCTATCTTCGTGATGCTTTCGGGCGTTACACGGCTTTCGATCTTCAGCTCGGTGTTCGTCTGGTCGGTAGCCAAATACGATCCGACCGTAAACAGCTTGTGTTGCACGAAAATAAGGAAGTCTATATCATGTTGGTCGTCCAGTTCGGCCATCAGCAAACCGATGAACGAGTTCAGTTCGTCGACTGTTCCATAGCTTTCGATGCGGCAATGTGCTTTCGACACTCGTTGCCCGCCGACCAACGAGGTCTTTCCCTTATCTCCTGTCCGGGTATATATCAAACTTTTTGTCATATTGCTTTTTGTTTAAATATGGATTTTTCAGAAAAATCCATCCATCCTATTATGCTACAAATATAATAGCTTTTACAGAGTATTGCAATACTCTTTTCTGCTTCTTCAGTACCCTTTTTTTCTCTCTTGCCGAATTTCGAAAAAGTTTCTCGGCACAAAACTCCAGTTTTCTCCCGAATGAACTGCAGTTTTCTCGGGAGAAAACTTTTCAAATCTCTGCTCTTTCATCCAAATGCTTGCGGTATTCTCGTGGTGAAACTCCCAACTGGCGTCTGACATACTTGCCAAAGAAGGAGAGATTGCTGAAACCTGAGAGATTCACCACCTCCTTGATCGTGTAGGTCGTATTGTGCAACATGTTTTTTATATGCATGACCGTATACTCGTTAATGATGGCCGAAGCCGTCTTGCCCGACACCTGTTTGCAGATGGCCGAGAGGTATTTTGGCGTAATGCATAGATGTTCAGCATAATAGGAGACCTCTCGCTCAACGGGCGTATCATTGGTAACCAACGCAATGAAGCGGCGGAAGATAGACTCTGCCGAAGTATAATTATATTGTATGGCTTGAATCTTCGGGACAATGATGTCATAACATTCATAACTCATCGCTTGAAGCAGCAACCGCACCATCTCTTTGTGATGGAAGGAGTCGGAGGTTTTCAACTTGTTGCGGACAAACTCGAAATTAAGCAGTAGCGTTTCTATCTCTTGATCATCCAAGTGGAGCAACGGGTTCTCCTTGATGATGAAAGAAGCATCCCAAATATCGTTGCCTGAAAGGAAGATCGACTGAAAATAGTTGGGAGACATGACAACCCCTTTGCATTTGAAATCCAAACTGGTCATGGCATTCTCGACAAACACATTCGGCTGACAAAGAAAAATATCGTTCTTTTCGAGCTCATACACGTGGTCGTTCATCCGACACGTGGCACGTCCTTCCAAACAAAGTGCCATCACATAGGCATCGGGGATGATACCTTCTTTCGGCAGTGTGTCCAATCCTGAAAAAATCATGATATCTTTTTCACTCAAACTATCCATCCGAAGTTTTTCTTCGGCGGTGTTCATTGATGTATGGGTAATTGTTATATCCATCATTGTGTACTATTTTTCTTGTTTTGACGACAAAAATAGATTGTTTTTCCATACGCATAG
>CAVJQR010000038.1:0-4599 GCA_963651605.1 Agathobaculum sp. | reverse complement strand
CATTACTGGTGGGGTGTGGAAAAAAAGAAGGGGATACCGCAAGCATGTCGCCCATACTTGTGAAGACCATGACAGTAGAAACAAGTGGCTCTTCTGTAGATGAATACAACTACTCCGGCACAATAGAAGAAGAAAACGCAACAGCTGTCAGTTTCTCCACGGCCGGAACAGTAACACAATTGAATGTCAAAGTGGGTGATCATGTAAGCAAAGGCCAGCTCATTGCCTCAGTCGATCCCACTACTGCCCGCAACAGTTATGAAATAGCCCGCGCAACATTGCAACAAGCCGAAGATGCTTACAGCCGTATGAAGCAACTTCATGAAAAAGGGAGCTTGCCCGACATCAAATGGGTGGAAGTAGAAAGCCAACTTGCGCAAGCCGTTTCCGCCGAGAAGATCGCCAAAAAGGGCCTTGATGACTGTCATCTGTATGCTCCTACAAGTGGGTATATCGCTGATAAACAGACGGAAGTAGGACAAAACATTGCCCCAGGCATGCCCATTGTCAAGATAGTTACCACCCATTCGATCCAAGTGAAAGTGGCTATTCCCGAGGGCGAGATGGCCAACCTTCGAAGCGGACAAGCTGCAGAAATCGTTGTACCTGCTTTGGATAATAAACATTATCATGGGAAAATCGTGGAAAAAGGGGTAATAGCCGACCCGATCTCGCGCTCATATAGCGTAAAAATGCGATTGGAACAGCCCGACGAGCAACTTCTGCCCGGTATGGTCGCGAAGGTAACTATTTGTACGTCAAACATAAACGGTGAAATCATCATACCGGCCAATATCGTGCAATTGGCTGACGACAATACAAATTTTGTTTGGCTCGACGAAGGAGGAAAAGCTGTCCGCCGTAGTATCGTCTGCAGAAACTATCGTGCCAATGGGGTAGTTGTCTCAAAAGGATTGCAAAACGGCGATCTGTTGATCATCGAAGGACAGCAGAAAGTATGTACCGGCTCACCTCTTAAATGCGAATGATCATGAACAAGCCAAAAAGAAATATCGTAGAATGGGCCATGCACTACCGTCAAATCATCATAGTGGTAGTCTGTTGCCTCATCGGAGTCGGCATCTACAGCTTGCCGAATATGCGAAAGAATGAATTTCCTGACTTCACCATCCGACAGGGTATTGTCGTAGCTGTTGCCCCCGGTAATACATCGGAAGAGATGGCACAGCAAGTTTCCAAACCCTTGGAAAACTACATTTTTTCTTATAAAGAAGTCAAAAAAGAAAAGACCTATTCAATGAATCGTGACGGCATCACCTACATCACGGTCCAACTCAACGACAATCTGAACAACAAAGATGAATTTTGGAGCAAATTCAAACATGGAATAGAGACATTCAAAAGAGAATTGCCGCAAAATGTCATGGCCGTTGTCGTAAAAGATGACTTCGGAGATACCTCTTCACTTCTCATTACAATGGAAAGTAACGAGAAAACTTACAGAGAGTTAAGTGAATACATGGATCAATTGCAAGACAAACTTCGAACCATCAAGAGTGTCGGCCGCCTATCGGTGAGCGGTATGCAGCAAGAACAAATCTCTGTTTATCTGGACAATGACCGCCTTGCAAAATATGGATTGAGTGATCAAACGGTTGCCCTACAACTTTTCCAAAAAGGATTTGTAACGACGGGCGGAAGCATCCAAGGAAATGCATACACAATGCCGATCCATGTGGAAAAGTCGCTCAATTCCATCTATGATATTCAGCAGCAAATCGTCTATTCCTCGCCCGATGGCACAACTGTTCGCCTAAAAGATATTGCAACCATCAAGAGAGAATACCCCAAAAAGGAGAGTTTTATCTCAAACAACGGAAAAAAATGCTTGTTGTTGAGCATCGAAATGAAGAAAGGACAGAACATTGTCAAAATGGGAGAGGCAATTGACGAACAAATCGCCCAATTCCAAAAGACATTGCCCGATGAAGTGAATATATATCGCATCACCGATCAAAGCAAAATAGTAAATGACAGCGTTTTAAATTTCTTGAAAGAGTTGATTATTGCAATCATTGCCGTAGTGGTTGTCGTGATGCTTTTGCTCCCTATGCGCGTCGCTTTGATTGCAGCTTCGACCATTCCGATCACCATCTTCATATCGTTGGGCTTGTATAATGTATTCGGAATGGAACTGAATACGGTCACTTTGGCTGCGCTTATTGTAACGCTTGGAATGATTGTCGATAACTCTATTGTCATCATTGACAATTACTTGGAACAAATAGGAGAGGGGAAAAGCCGTTGGCATGCGAGCATCGACTCAACAACCCACTTCTTCAAGTCAATCTTCTCCGCTACTTGTGCTATTAGTATCACCTTTTTTCCTTTTCTCTTCGTATGCGTTGGACAAGTTCATGATTTTCTTTTGGCATTTCCATGGGCAGTCAGCATCGTATTGGGTATATCATTGTTGATAGCAACTCTGCTTGTTCCTTTCATGCAGTTCTTCTTCATCCGCAAGCCATTGAAGGAAAAATTGAATCCAACCACCAGGAAAAAGGCGTTTTCTTTCCTCGATTTGTTGCAAAAGTATTATGACAAACTGCTCAGTTTCTGCTTTGCTTGGCCAAAAACAACGCTGTCAATTGGGATTCTCTCAATTGTTTGTGGCTTATTCATGATGAACAATTTGCCACAACAAACCATGCCCTATGCTGAACGTAATCAGTTTGCTGTTGAAATCTACCTGCCAACCGGCTCTTCTCTTGAGAAAACCTCAATGATTGCCGACAGCTTGGAGCATATCCTCCGAAGAGATAAGCGTGTGGTATCGGTCACCTCTTTCAAAGGATGTGCCTCGCCCCGATTCCATACGGCCTATGCTCCGCAAATGGCAAGCAGTAATTATGCGCAATTTATCGTGAACACCATAAGCAATACCGCCACAGAAGAATTGCTTGATACTTATGCAGATACCTATTCTTGCTATTTCCCTGAAGCGAATATCAAGTTCAAACAGTTGAGTTATAACGAAGCGACTTGTCCAATTGAAGTACGATTGAGTAATGAGAATATCACCACCATCATGCACGATGCAGATGAAGTGTTGAAAATCATGCATACAATGCCCGAACTTGTCCTTATCAGAACCAATTTCAATGAACCTCAAACCTGCTCTTCGGTTCAATTGAAAGAGGAAGAGGCCGGCCGAATCGGCATAACGAACGCCATTTTAGAAACAACATTGGCCATGCGATACGGCAATGGTGTAGGAATTGCCAACATATGGGAGAAGGATAAGCAGGTGGCAGTAGTGTTGAAAAGTACAAATGCAGACTACTCAACAACCGAACAATTGGAGAATGAGCAATTACCCATCCTCGGCGGTTTGAAAAGTGTTCCTTTACGTCAAATAGCAGAGGTGGTACCCCGCTCACAATATGGGCAAATAGTAAGAAGAAACGGTGTTCCAACCATTACCATCATGGCCGACTTAAAACGCGGTAATAATGCCATGAATGTCACATCTACTCTACAGAAAAAAATGAAAGATGTAACACTTTCAGAGGGAACAACGTTAGCCTATGGGGGAGATATAGAAAACAGCGACGAAACCATGGGCCCGACCATGACAGGATTAGGCATTGCGGCTATCATTATTTTCTTCATTTTAATGGCTCATTTCCGAAAAATAAACTTAGCTTCTGTCGTTTTCCTCAGTATGTTGCTAAGTATATTCGGAGCATGTATCGGATTGAATATACACGGACTGCCATTTGGAGTTACTTGTGTGTTAGGTCTTGTCTCATTAATGGGTATCATCGTCAGAAATGGCATCATCATGTTCGACTTTGCTGAAGAGCTACGGGAAAAAGAGCATATGAAAGTCCGCGATGCCATCTGGCACTCTGCCAGCCGACGTATGCGCCCTATCTTCTTGACATCGGCAGCAGCCTCAATGGGTGTCATACCTATGATTCTTGGAGGTAGTGGATTATGGATGCCTATGGGTGCTGTAATTTGCTATGGTACAATGATTTCTATGATTTTCATTCTCACGGTTGTACCTATTGCCTACCTCCTTATTTTCGAAAGAACAGAGAAAATAAGATCAAAAGCTTTGAACAGTGAAAATAATTAACAACAAAAAAACAGATACAATGAAAAGAGTAATTGCTGCATTATTGGGAGGAATTTTCACCATATTCCCATTGAGCGCTCAACATAGGTACACCCTCGACGAATGTGTCAAGGAAGCCATCAATAACAACTGGGCATTGCGCAATGCAAATAACCGGATAAAAATAGCAGACGAGCAGAAAAAAGAGGCACTGACGAACTATTTTCCTACCATTTCTGCCGCTGGTGGTGGATTTATTGCGGATAAAGGTCTGATAGAGATGAATATGGGTGACCAAACCATGAGCATGGCAAAGGATGGAATTGCGGCAAGCGTCATGGCTATGCAACCCATTTTTGCCGGTGGACAAATCGTAAATGGCAATAAACTTGCCAATGTTGGAATGGAGAGCAGCCGACTACAATTACAATTGACCGAAAACGAAATTCGACTCAATACGGAAAATTATTTTTGGCAAATAGTTATGTTGAAACAAAAACTGCATACTTTGGACC
>CAVJQR010000037.1:6424-17665 GCA_963651605.1 Agathobaculum sp. | reverse complement strand
TCAAGCAAAAAGAAGAGTACTCGATGCCATGTCAATGGCATCGCTAAAGCGAAGCACCTTTTCACAAAAGACAATAACAGTTGGTTAAAAGTTTTAGCAGACAGCAATATTTTGTTTTCAAAGCTTCCGTCCTTTCGGCTCCATTGCCTGCTTCCTTATGGGCATTCGTTCCCAACAAAAAAAGCGTGCGCCCCGATGGGAGTGCACGCTTTCGCTTTTATCTGTTTTCCTACGCGGTCGGAATTATCCGCCGAAGTTATCGTAGTGGAGCATTTCCATAGGAACGCCCAGACTATCCAACATGTTCTCGACAGCCTTCGACATCGGGCCCGGACCACACATGTAGTATTCGATATCTTCCGGAGCTTCGTGATCTTTCAAGTAAGTGTTGTAGATTACCTGATGAACGAAACCTGCCGTATACTTCACGCCGGCTGCATCAGCTGCAGGATCCGGACGGTCAAGTGCCAAATGGAACGAGAAATTCGGGAATTCCTTTTCCAATTCGAGGAAGTCGTTCAGATAGAACACCTCGTTCAAGGCACGTGCGCCGTAGAAGTACGACATCTTGCGGTCTGTCGTGTGCAATGTCTTCATCATATGCATGATCTGAGCACGCAACGGAGCCATACCGGCACCACCGCCGACCCACATCATTTCACGCTTCGAGTCGAAGATCGGATGGAAATCGCCGTAAGGACCACTCATCGTTACCTTGTCGCCCGGCTTCAAAGTGAAGATGTAAGAAGAGGCAATACCCGGCATTACATCCTGGAACCCTACTTGAGGTTTCGGCTTGAACGGCGGAGTGGCGATACGAACCGTCAACATGAAACGGTCACCCTCGGCAGGATAGTTGGCCATTGAGTAGGCGCGGACCGTCGGTTCCGTATTCTTACACTTCAAGCCGAAGAGACCGAACTTCTGCCATGCCGGCAAATATTCGTCGCCGATCAGGCTCTTGTCGATATCCTTGTCGTAATCCATCTCGTAAGCAGGGATCTTGATCTGTGCATAGGATCCGGGGATGAAGTCCATGTGCGCGCCCTTCGGCAACTGTACGATGAACTCTTTGATGAAGGTAGCGACGTTCTTGTTGGAGATGACTTCGCATTCCCATTCCTTGACGCCCAGTACCTCTTCCGGAACTTTCACCTGCATATCTTCTTTCACCTTCGTCTGGCAAGCCAAACGCCAGTGTTCTTTCTGCTGCTTACGTGAGAAGAAACCTTTCTCGGTCGGCAGGATCTCGCCGCCACCTTCGAGTACTTGGGCACGGCACTGGCCGCATTTACCGCCACCACCGCAGGCTGAAGACAAGAACACACCGCCCGATTGCAGCGCACCCAGCAAGGTTCCACCCATCGGAGTCTCGATCTCTTTCTCTCCGTTAACCGTCAATTTCACATTTCCTGACGGCACCAATTTTTCTTTTGCGTACAACAACGCACCGACCAATATCATCGTCACCAACAAGAAGACGACTGCACTGGCTATGATTGTAAGTCCGCCCGACATTAATAAAGTCATATTTTACTTAAATCTTTATGCGTTAATATTAAATCTTCAAACCGGAGAAGCACATGAATGCCATACCCATCAGACCGGTAATAATAAAGGTAATACCTAAGCCTCTCAATGGTTTAGGAACATCCGAATAGGTCAGCTTCTCGCGGATGGCAGCCATACCGACGATGGCCAGCATCCAACCAATACCCGAACCCAAACCGTAGACTGTTGCTACACCGACATTGGCAAAGTCCTTCTGTTGCATGAACAACGAACCACCGAGGATGGCACAGTTTACGGCGATCAACGGCAAGAAAATACCTAACGATGAATAGAGTGCCGGAGCAAATTTCTCGACAACCATCTCGACCAACTGTGTGAATGATGCGATGATGGCAATAAAGAGAATAAATGCCAAGAAGCTCAAGTTGACATCTTTGAACTCTTCGCCAAGCCATGAAAGAGCGCCCTCTTTCAGAACATAGTTCTCGAGCATATAGTTAATGGGCAATGTACATACCAAAACGAATGTTACCGCCAAGCCTAATCCCATTGCAGTCTTCACATTCTTCGAAACAGCCAAGAAAGAGCACATACCCAAATAGTATGCGAAAATCATGTTGTCTACGAAGATGGAGCGGACAAACGTACTTAATAATTCTTCCATTCTTTTTCCAATTTATAATGGTTAATTACTTTTCTTGCAGTTCCTTGTTACGAGAACGGTGAACCCAAATGATAACGGCAATCACGATCAATGCCATCGGTGGCAAAATCATCAAACCATTGTTTACATAACCCCAGTCGTAGAATACTTGCGGAATGACCTGCACACCGAACAAAGTACCCGAACCAAGCAACTCGCGGAAGAAACCTACAATCACAAGGATCACGGCATAACCCAAACCGTTGCCGACACCATCCAGGAATGATTCCCACGGGCCGTTGCCCAATGCGAAGGCTTCCAAGCGGCCCATCAGGATACAGTTGGTGATGATCAAGCCAACGAATACAGACAATTGCTTGTTGACGTCGTAGGCATAGGCTTTCAATACTTCACTGGCTATGGTAACCAAGGCGGCAACCACGACAAGCTGCACGATGATACGGATTCGGTTCGGAATCGTATTGCGCAGCAATGAAATAATCACATTGGCAAAAGCGACAACCGCCGTTACGGAAATACCCATAATCAAGGCCGGTTCCAGCTTCGAAGTGACACCCAACGCAGAACAGATACCCAACATCTGGACGATGACAGGGTTGTTGATGCTCAATGGGCCAACTAAAACTTCTTTATTTTTATTTGATAATAATCCCATCTTCTTTTACTGCTTTGATGTTAAAAATTTCTCATATTTGCTGAGACTGTCGAAAAGCATCTTGCTAACTCCCTGGCTGGTGATCGTACCGCCCGATATTCCGTCGACATAGTCCTGACCTTCAGCCGTCTTGCCTTTCTTCACCACTGCGATCGACTTGAATGCGCCCTCTTTGAAGAGTTGCTTTCCGGCAAACGGTTCGCTGAATTCCGGCTTCGTGATCTCAGCACCCAAACCCGGAGTCTCGCCCTGGTGGCTGAAGTTTGCACCGAACACGGTGTTCTTGTCGGCATTCACTGAGATGTAGCCCCAAAGCGGACCCCACAAACCGGCACCGTGCAACGACATGATGTATTTGGTTTCGCCGTTGACGGTTGCCACAAACACAGGATATCCTTCTTTGATTCCATCGAAAGCATCTTGTGCATCGCCCACCTTCTCGCCGTTTTCATTGATCAGGAAGGCATCGGTAATCAGTTCGTTATACTTGGCTTCAGCTTCAGAAGCGGCGATATCTTTCACATTGATGGAGCTCAAGATCTGCTGACGCTTGTCGTTGTCTTCGTTCTGTTTCTGCGTACTTTTCAACGATTGTGAAGTAAATGCCAGAAGAACGGCTACCAAAAGTACCATAACAGCAGCATAGATTACAGTGTATGCATTGCTGTCGCGGTCGATTCCTTTCTTAACCGCTTTTGTTTCGTCTAAATTATTAGCCATATCCTCTTATTTATTCAATGTAATACTACGTTTCAATCTGCGTGAAATGTTCGCCTCTACTACATAGTAGTCGATCAGCGGAGCAAACACGTTCATTAACAAGATAGCCAACATCATGCCCTCCGGATAACCGGGGTTCAGAGCACGGATGATAATTGCCATCGCACCTACCAAGAAACCATAGATGTATTTGCCGGTTTCCGTACGGGCTGAAGTAACAGGGTCGGTAGCCATGAAGACTGCACCAAAGGCGAAACCGCCCAAGAACAGATGGTCAACCGGCGAAACAGTCATGACAACCGTCGTTCCGATCAGGTTGAAAATGGCGGCCATAACGGCACCACCCACGAAGATTGAGCCCATTGTCTTCCAGCTTGCTATGCCTGTAAACAACAGAATGGCTGCACCGATCAGGATGGCAATGACGGATGTCTCACCAATGGATCCCGGGATCAAACCTACGAAGTAGTCCCATGTTGAAATGGCTTGGCCCGTAACGTCCGTTACATGGAAGTTGCCGATCAATTCCTTGCCGGCTACGGCAATCTGACCCAGCGGAGTTGCACCCGTAAAGCCGTCGACCGTACCTGCTGCAGCGCCCATACCGAAGGTATCGCTTGTGCGGACAAACACCTGGTCGCCCGACATGGCTGCCGGATAGGCGAAGAACAAGAAGGCACGTGTCACCAATGCTACATTAAATATATTGTAACCTGTTCCGCCGAATACCTCTTTAGCGAAGATAACGGCGAAGGCTGTTGCCACAGCGATCATCCACAACGGAGTGTCGACCGGCACGATCATCGGGATCAACATACCGGAAACGAGGAAACCCTCTTGGATCTCTTCTTTCTTCCACTGTGCTACGGCAAATTCGATGCCCAAACCAACCACGTAAGAGACGATGATCTTAGGCAATACGGCCAAGAAGCCAAAAATAAATGTCATCCAAAAGCCCGGGTTTGTACCTGTTGCCAAGTTGTGTTGATAACCGACATTGTACATACCAAAAAGCAAAGCGGGCAACAAAGCAATGATCACTACGGTCATTGTTCGTTTAGAGTCGATACTGTCGTGAATATGTACGCCCGTCTTTGATGTCTCGTTCGGAACGAACAAGAAGGACTCGAAGCCCTCAAAAACAGAACGGAACATCGCCAGCTTTCCACCTTCCTCGAAGTTAGGTTTAATCTTGTCGAGATAATTCCTTAACGCTTTCAATGTTTTATGATTTTAATGTTATTAATTCATTTCCTTGTACAACAAATTCAAGCCGTTGCGGACGATCTGCTGTATCTCTATTTTAGATGTATCCACAAACTCGCACAAGGCAAAGTCTTCAGGAGCCACTTCATAGATGCCCAAGTTTTCCATCTTGTCGATGTCATAGGCGATGATGGCCTTCAGCAAATATTCCGGCATGATATCCATCGGGAACACTTTGTCGTATTCGTTCGACATGATGATGGCGCGCTTGCCGCCCTTGATGCGGGCATCCAATGCATATTCCTTGCCTTTGCCCATCAACCAAGTCAGGTAAGAATGGCTTGTACTGTATTTGTTGAAACCGACAGCCGCCCATCCGAGGAATTCGTTCACTTCGTCTCCTTCCGGAATCACGGTGATCTGGCAGTCGTAAGCTCCCAAGTAACTGTCTGTATACACTTTCGTTCCTGTCAACACGTTGCCGCTGATGATACGGGTATGAACGTCGGTCTTCACCTTGTCGCCCACCAAACTTTCGATCGTACAGCCGGCGATTGTCCGGATATAACCCTGTTCTTTCGTCTCGGAACCGGTGATGGCCACCAAACGGGTGAAGTCTGCCACGCCTTTATTGAAGAGGCGACCCATCAAAATGACGTCGGTAGCATTGACGGTCCATACGACTTCGCCTTTGTTGACCGGCTTGATGTGGTTGATCTGTACGCCTACGTTGCCTGCAGGGTGCGGGCCTTCGAATGTAACTGTCTCAACGCCACTCACCTTCACAGATGAGCCTTTCTTTACGCCTACGTAAACCTTGCCGCTTGTCAGTTTGGCCAAAGCATCGAGACCTGTCTGCAAATCAGCTTCATTACCCTTTACCAAGAAATCGAAGTTCGGGGCCAAGGGAGCGGAATTGAAGGCTGTCACGAAAATGTCGCGCGGTGCATCGCTCGGCGATGCCACGATGTCGTACGGGCGTTGTTTGATGAACGGCCACATTCCGGCATTCAACAATTCAGCTTTAACCTCTTCCGCTTTCAAGGATGCAACACTCTTCTTGCCGAATTCTTCATACTCGATTTGGGCATCGGGTGTCACTACAATGCTCAACACCTTACGCTTTTCGCCTCGATTCACGGCAGCTACTTCACCACTAACAGGTGAAACGAACTTGATCTCAGGGTGATTTTTGTCGACCATCAACGCTGATCCGGCTTTCACTTTGTCGCCGGCACGGACAACCACCTTCGGAACGATGCCGACATAATGGTCCGGAACGATTGCATAACTTGCACTCTTTCCGCCTTTTAGCATCGTCTCAGGCGCTTTGCCTTTCAGATTAATGTCTAAACCCTTTTTAATCGTAATCACATTTGTCATGATATAACTAAAATTGTTTAATGTAATTTTCCGCAAAAGTAAGAATTTTTCATATTTATTCATTGCTATTTTGCGATTAATTACTGAAAAAATTCCTTAATTGTCAACCTTATTCTGCAGAAAGATCTCTTGAGGCAGGAAAATGTGTGCTTTTTCAATGGGGGAAGCATGCCGCCGCCCGTACGGCTCGTGGCGAACAGGCCAGTCTTTGGTGAAGATGTTTTTTCATAAAGTTCAGCCATTTTTGGCGGTTTCATCGGGGGAAAACTCCGGTTTCATGCCGAATGAACTACAGTTTTCTCCCGTAAAAACTGCAGTTTTCTCGGGAGAAACTTTTGCAAAACTGCCGAACGGTCGGCTATCGGCTGCCGAGCCTTTTTGCACAGGCTCTCAAAATTTTTTGAAATGGTACAGCTTTCCTTCGCTCGAGAGGACCAGCCGTTTGCTCGTCCGCTCGACCACCTCGAAGTCTCGCTCGGCAGCCTCCCAATCGGTCAACGGAAGAAATTGCGCCACGGGTGCCGGGTTGGAGAGCAACCGCAGGTGGAGATGCTTTCCTTCATAGGTGCTGAAGCCATAACAATAGCTGTAGGTGGAGGTCGATGGCCGGTAGAGTTGGTAGTCAAACAGCGTAGTTTCAAAATTATACCACACCGTGTCGACCGGCACCGTTCCGGCCTCCGATTCGATCTGCTTCAACTGCCATTTCCCTTCGATGTCGGTCGTCATCGGATTGCACGCCGCCAACAGCCACATTCCTGCCATGAACATCCACCATTTCTTTCCCATATTCGTCGTTTTTTTTATTCCAATTCGTTTATTTTCAAATCATTCCTTTTGTCGAAGGCAGCGCATAATGATAGATATCACGCCGCACGGCCATCTTGATGGAGCGGGCAAAAGCCTTGAAAATTCCCTCGATCTTGTGGTGTTCGTTCACCCCTTCCGCCTTGATGTTGAGGTTCATCTTCGCGGCATCGCTCAGGCTTTTGAAGAAATGGAAGAACATCTCGGTCGGCATCTCCCCGATCTTCTCGCGCTTGAACTCGGCCTCCCACACCAACCAAGGGCGGCCGCCGAAATCGAGGGCCACACTGCAAAGGCAATCGTCCATCGGCAAGGTGAACCCATACCGCTCGATTCCCCGCTTCTCGCCCAGGGCTTTGAGCAAGGTCTCTCCCAGCGCTATGCCGGTATCCTCGATCGTATGGTGCTCATCCACATAGAGATCGCCCTTGACCCGTACGGTCAAGTCGATGTTCGCGTGCTTGCCAATCTGCTCCAACATGTGGTCGAAGAAGCCCAATCCGGTCGAAATTTCCGTTTTCCCCTTTCCATCGAGGTTCAAAGATACGAAAATATCTGTTTCCTTTGTCGTTCTTTGTACAGAAGCGGTGCGTTCACCCGCAAAAAGATACTCCGCAATGCGGTCCCAATCGTCTGTGATCAAGGCAGGTGTCTCTGGTAGTTCCGACAAAAAATCCTCGATGGAATCGTCGTTTTTGTGCAACCAGATACCTTTTGCGCCCAAATTTTTGGCCAGTTGCATATCAGTGATGCGGTCGCCGATCACGAAGCTTTCCGACAAATCGTACTCGTCTGTCAGATACTTCGCGAGCATTCCCGTCCGAGGTTTGCGGTTGGGCGAATTTTCTTCGGGAAACGAGCGGTCGATGCAGACATCATCGAACGCAATGCCCTCGCCCTCGAGCGTTTTCATCACGAGGTTATGGACCGGCCAAAAGGTGTTTTCAGGGAAAGAGTCCGTACCTAATCCGTCTTGGTTGGTCACCATCACCAGCTCGAAGTCGAGATTTTTGCGAATAAAATAGAGGTTTCGGATCACCTTCGGGTAGAATTCCAATTTTTCAAAGCTATCCAACTGATAATCAACGGGCGGTTCGATCACAATCGTGCCGTCTCGATCGACAAACAATGCTCTTTTCTTCATAGGTCACAGCGTTTTTAAAGCGTTCAACAAAGCATCATTCTCCGCCGGCGTCCCGACCGTTATGCGCAAACAGCCGGCGCAGAGCGTCACCCGATGGCGGTTTCTGACTATTATTCCCCGTTCCACAAGTTTTTTATAGACAGTATCGGCCCCGTCGCCCACATTCACCAAAATAAAATTGGCGTCGGTCGGATGGAGCATGCGGACAATCGGGAGTGCTGTCAGCTCGCGTTGCAGACAAGTCCGTTCGGAAAGGATCAAGGCAAGCTGTTCTTTCATCCGGTCGGCGCAGTCCAACAGTTCGGAAGCCTTCTCCTGTGTCAGCTGATTGACGTTATAGGGATACTTGATCTTGTTCAACACGGCAATGATTTCCGGCGCGGCAAAAGCCATCCCAAGGCGGATTCCGGCAGCTCCCCACGCTTTCGAAAGCGTCTGTAACACAATCATATTGCCGTATTTATCTAAATCTTTACTTAAAGAATCCGAAGAAGAAAAATCAATGTAGGCTTCATCGATCACCACCAAGCCGTCGAAGCGGTCAAGCACCTCGTAGAGATCTTCGCGGCGCAGGCTGTTTCCCGTCGGGTTATTGGGAGAGCAGAGATAGATGACCTTGACCGTCTCGTCGATCGCTGCAAAGAGAGCGGCCCGGTCAATCTGAAAATCGGGGGTCAGCTTCACCTTCCGGCAGGCCACATTGTTCATATCTGCCGCCACTTGGTACATGCCATACGTCGGATCAATCGTCAAGATGGCCTCTTTTCCCGGCTCACAAAAAGCACGGATGATCAGATCGATCGGTTCGTCACTGCCATTTCCCAGCAAAATGGACTCTTTCGGCACACCTTTCAGTGCCGAGATCTTCTCTTTCAGTGCCCATTGCATGGGGTCAGGATAGCGGTTGTAAGGCGCATTGTAGGGGTTTTCGTTGGCATCCAGAAAGACGGAAGCCTCTCCTTGAAACTCATCACGTGCCGACGAATAGGGCTCCATCGCACGGATATTGGGCCGCATCCAACGGTCAATATCTATTGTTTTCTTCTTGTTCATAGCGTATTCAATCTGACGGTTACGGCATTCTTGTGAGCTTCCAGCTGTTCGTTGGCCGCCATCGTGCGGATCGTGTCGCCCAATTGCGCAATGCCCTCGGCTGTAATCTCCTGGAATGTCATTTTTTTAATGAAGCTGTCTAAATTCACGCCACTGTATGCATGGGCATAACCATTCGTGGGCAGCGTGTGATTGGTGCCGGAAGCGTAGTCGCCGGCGCTCTCCGGCGTGTAAGAACCCAGGAAAACACTGCCGGCATTCCGAATCTGTTCTGCCAAAAGAGCGTAGTCTTTCGTCTGAATGATCAAGTGTTCCGGGGCATACAAATTGGTGAAATCAACCACCTCCTGCTGATCTTTCAATACAATGATCCGACTGTGAGCCAGCGCCTTCTCCGTAATCTCCTTTCGAGGCAACCTGCTCAGTTGCTGATCGATGGCCTTTACGACCGGTTCGACGACAGCCTCATCGGCCGTGATCATCATCGCCTGACTGTCTATTCCATGTTCTGCTTGCGAAAGGAAGTCGGCTGCAATGAAATCGGGGTTGGCTGTTGCGTCGGCAATCACCTCCACCTCCGACGGGCCCGCCGGCATATCGATAGCAACATCCTTCAAACTGACCCATTGCTTGGCAGCTGTGACATATTGGTTGCCGGGACCGAATATTTTATATACCTTCGGCACCGATTCGGTGCCGTATGCCATGGCGGCAATTGCCTGGCTTCCACCCACTTTGCAGATGCAATTCACGCCGGCCACTTCAGCGGCGAAGAGAATGGCGGGGTGGATTTTCCCATCTTTTCCGGGAGGCGTACACAGAACGATCTCACGACAGCCGGCTATGTGGGCAGGAACCGCCAACATCAACACGGTCGAGAAGAGAGGAGCCGTGCCGCCCGGGATATAAAGTCCCACCTTGTCGATCGGCACCGCCTTTTGCCAGCAGACAACCCCCGGAGCTGTCTCTATCTTCTTGCCCTCAAAGCGCTGGGCCGCATGGAATGTTTCAATATTTTGCTTCGCATTCAAGATGGCTCTCTTCAGGTCGTCCGATACAAGATTCCGCGCCTCGTTCCGCTCTTCTTCGGAGACACGGATAGCGTCAAGATCAACTTTGTCGAATTGTTTCTCATACTTACGAATGGCCGCATCGCCCTCTTGGCGCACATCGTCCAACACGTTGCGGACGGTATCGAACAGCGCCGTCACATCCATCGTGCCCCGGCGTGTCAATTCGCCCCATTTTGTCCGGTCCGGATACTTTATAATTTCCATTTTATTCGCTTGTTTTCTGGTTGTTACACTAATTGTTCACGCTCAAGGTATCATCTTTTCGATCGGAAGGACAAGGATACCTTCTGCTCCCAACGACTTGAGTTTGCCGATAATCTCCCAAAAATGCTTTTCAGAGATGACAGACTGTACGGAGACCCACTCGCCGTTTGCCAAAGGTGTTACAGTCGGACTCTTCATGCCCGGCAGTACTTCGATAATATCGTTCAGCTTCTCTTTCGGGGCATTCAGTAGCACATACTTCTTTCCGTCGGCCAATTGAATGGCTTCAAAGCGGAAGAGCAGCTCGTCAAGAATCGACTGTTTCTCGGCAGATAGGCTCGGTGTGCTGATCAGCAGGGCTTCACTCTGCATCACCACCTCGACCTCTTTCAACTGGTTGCTGATCAACGTGCTGCCGGAACTGACGATATCGAAAATAGCATCCGCCAAACCGATGCCTGGGGCGATCTCAACCGATCCGGTGATGACGTGCAAATCGGCTGAAATAGCGTGCTTATCCAAGAAATCCTGCAGAATACCCGGATAAGAGGTGGCGATCGTCTTGCCGTTGAACCAGGAAAGGTCCTCATATTTCTCGTCCTTTGGGATGGCAAGTGACAAGCGGCATTTGCTAAACCCCAACCGTTTGACCAATTTCGCCTTGGCTCCCTTCTCGATATACTCGTTCTCGCCGACAATACCCACATCGGCCACGCCATTGGCTACCGACTGCGGGATGTCATCATCGCGCAAAAACAATACCTCTACGGGGAAATCTTTGGCCGATACCAATAGGATTCTCTTTCCGCTCTTCAGTTTG
>CAVJQR010000037.1:0-6414 GCA_963651605.1 Agathobaculum sp. | reverse complement strand
CTTCTTCGAGCAGCATCATTGTCTCATCATACAAGCGTCCTTTCGACTGGACTGCAATTCGTAACATAAGCTTTCTATTTTATTTGTTGTTGTTTGCCGAACTTCTTATAAAAAGAAAAGAGGCTTACCCATTCCGGCAAGCCTCTTTTTGATTTATAGTAACGTACATACCATCTCACTCACCGAACGATTGCCCGCTGTCGCAATGATGATGATGATGTACATAGATACGTTTCATTTCAAATGTTCTTCTTTTATGGTCGCAAAGTTACCATAAATATTGAAAACAACAAGAAAAACTTACAATTTATTTTTATTGTTCGAGAAATTTCATCCTCTCCTCTACCTTTATTTATAGAGACGATAAAATTCGGCGACGGATTCGATCCCCTTGAAGAAGAAATCCAACCGACAATTCTCGTTGGGGGAATGGATGGCGTTCTGCTCCAATCCGAAGCCCATCAACACCGTCTTGATGCCCAAAATCTGCTCGAAAATGGAGATGATTCCAATACTTCCACCCCGACGGACAGCCAACGGCTTCTTGCCAAAGGCCACCTCGATGGCCTTTTCTGCCGCCTGATAGGCCGGAAGGTCGATCGGACAGACATACCCCTCGCCGCCATGCGTCGGCGTAACACGTACCGTCACGTAATCGGGTGCCACCTGTTGCATATACGACTCGAACAGTTTCGATATCTTCTCGTGGTTCTGATGGGGCACCAGTCGGCAGGAGACTTTGGCATATGCCTTTGAAGGCAAGACGGTTTTGCTGCCTTCTTCGATATACCCTCCCCAAATGCCGCACACATCGAACGACGGGCGGCAACTGTTGCGCTCGAGAGTGGAATAGCCCTTCTCACCAAAGAGCGACTTCACGCCGATCGCCTCCTTGTATTTGGCTTCATCAAACGGAATCTGTGCAATCATCTCCCGCTCAGCTTCAGAGAGTTCCTCCACATCGTCGTAGAAGCCCGGGATCGTAATGCGCCCGTCTGCATCGGTAATGTCGGCAATCAGTTTGCACAACACATTGATCGGATTGGCTACGGCTCCTCCGAAATGGCCCGAGTGCAAGTCATGGTTCGGTCCTTGCACCTCGACCTCCCAATAGGCCAATCCGCGAAGGCCGGTTGTCAGCGAAAGTGTTTCGGCACTGACCATGCTGGTATCAGACACCAAGATCACGTCCGCCTTCAACAGCTCCTTGTGGGTCTGGCAGAAAGTGGCAATACTTGGCGAGCCGATCTCCTCTTCTCCCTCGAAAATAAATTTGACGTTGCATTGCAAAAGCCCCTCTTTCAATGCCGTTTCGAATCCTTTTGCCTGAATCATTCCCTGCCCTTTGTCGTCGTCTGCCCCGCGTGCCCAAATACGTCCGTCACGTATTTCCGGCTCAAAAGGGCGGCTCTTCCATTGGTCGAGTGGCTCGGCGGGCATCACATCATAGTGAGCATACACCAATACCGTCTTGGCCTCGGGCGAAATGATCTTCTCGCCATAGACAACCGGATTGCCCTCCGTCGGCATCACCACGGCTTTGTCGGCACCCGATGCCAGCAGAATTTCCGTCCATCGGTGGGCGCATGCCTCCATATCCGGCTTATGCTCCTGTTTGGCACTCACCGAAGGGATGCGGATCAATGAGAACAACTCTTCCAAGAAGCGCTGTTCGTTTTTTGCAATATACTCTTTTACTGCCATATCATTCAAAATTTACAGTTTGACAATCCACCGGCAACCGTTTCGAAATCGCTCACGATTTCACGGATAACCTCCTCGACCGACTCCTCTTTACGGAAGAGGGAGGCGATCTGTCCGATCTCCAATTCGCCCGTTTCGAGGTCCCCTTCAAAGATTCCCTTCTTCGCACGGCCTTTTCCCAGCAAGGCTCTCAGCTCGTCGGCCGAGGCTCCTTGGGCTTCTGCTTCCTCTACCTGTGTGGTAAAGGCACCTTTCACCAGGCGCGTGGGCGACACCTTCTTCAGCAGCAGCTTCGTATCGCCTTCGTTGAGCGACCGACAAAGTTGTTTGAATGCTTCGTGCGCGGAGCTTTCCGTTGTCAAGGCAAAGCGCGTACCGATCTGAACACCTTCGGCACCCAAGGCAAAAGCGGCCACCATCCCTGCTCCGGTTCCGATACCTCCGGCAGCGATCAACGGCAATTTCGTGGCCCGGCGCACATGCGGAATCAAGCACATGGTCGTGGTCTCTTCCCGACCGTTGTGCCCCCCGGCCTCGAAGCCTTCTGCCACGACTGCATCGACTCCGGCCTCTTCACACTTGATAGCAAACTTCGAACTGCTGACGACATGCACGACCGTCGCGCCTGCCTCTTTCAATCGCTTGGTCCAAAGCTTCGGATTGCCGGCCGAAGTAAAGACAACCGGCACCTTCTCCTCGATCAGGATCTCCATGATCTTCTCGATTTCGGGATACATCAGCGGCACGTTTACGCCAAAAGGCTTGTCTGTGGCGGCCTTGCATTTACGAATGTGCTCGACCAACACGTCGGGGTGCATCGAGCCTGCCCCGATCAAGCCCAAACCTCCTGCATTGCTTACCGCAGCGGCCAGTTTCCAACCACTGCACCATACCATACCGCCCTGTATAATAGGATATTTGATATGAAACAATTCACAAATTCTGTTCTCCATAATTCATTTCATTTTTTGATTATCAATAATCCGGACATGCTTCCATTTTAGCCATAACGTGCTAAAAGAGATGCCTCTTTTTCAAAGATATAATATTTTTCGAAACAGCGCTTCCGTTCGTTTTTTTTCGAAACAAAATTCACCCTCTTTCGAGGAAAATCCAAACAGACTCCTACATTATTAATAAAGCAAAAATATCGTACCGAAAAAGGTGCCGAGCATTCAAAAAAAAGCTCCCGAGCTTTTTGGAAAATCATGCCGGGCTTTTTCAAAAATGTTCGGGAGCTTTTTTCGGAAGTTATTCATTGGCTAAAAAAGAGACGAATATGAAGAAGAATATATATCTTTGTCGGGAGATAATGTTATTGACGATATGAAAGAAAAATCGTATACAACTGCGAAAGCTGCCACCCGGTGCAGCACAAAATGCCTGCAGGAAATTGCCACTACCGCTTCGACCGACTACATTCTCGTGGAGCTGTCGGGCAATGGAACCGTCCGTTGGAATGATCATGCCCTCAAGCGAATGCTCCGTATTGCCGACGAGACCAAAGCCGGAATCCTGTATGCCGACTTCGTAGAGGTGAAGGAAGGAGAACGGCACGCGCACCCATTGGCCGACTATCAGGAAGGAAGCGTTCGGGACGACTTCGACTTCGGGAAGGTTGTGCTGATCCGATCGAAAGCATTCCGCTATGCACTGGGCGAGATCCACCCCGACTATGCCTATGCCGGCTTCTACGCTTTGCGTCTGGCCCTCTCCAATTTGTACGGTATCGTCCATATCAATGAATCCCTCTATCGGTTCGAACAACAGAAAACCAACGAGGGGGATGCCCATTTTGCCTATGTCGACCCCAAAAACAGGGCCGTACAGCAGGAAATGGAGCTGGCTTTCACACGGTATCTTCAGATGCATGGCGGCTATATTCCCGGTGCCAACCTGAAAAGCATAGAGCCTGATGCCGAGCCATTTGACATCGAAGCATCGGTGATTATCCCGGTCCGGAACCGGGAGCGCACCATTGCAGACGCCATTCGGTCGGCCCTTTCGCAACAGACAACGTTTCCGTTCAATGTCATCGTGGTGGATAACCATTCGACCGACCGTACGACAGAGATCATCGACTCGTTGACTTCCGACCCACGGGTGGTGCATCTCATCCCTTCGTCCGACGAATATGGTATCGGCGGATGCTGGAACATGGCCGTTACCCACCCCTCTTGTGGAAAATTTGCGGTTCAGTTGGACAGCGACGATGTCTACAGCGGGCCGGACACCCTGCAAAAGATTGTCGATACCTTCCACCAGGAGAAGTGCGGCATGCTCGTGGGCTCATACCGACTCACCAACTTCAAGATGGAAGAGATTCCGCCCGGCATCATCGACCACAAGGAGTGGACGGCCGAGAATGGACACAACAATGCCTTGCGTGTAAACGGTTTGGGCGCACCGCGTGCTTTCTTTACGCCGCTGATCCGCTCGATTCTCTTCCCGAACACCAGCTATGGCGAAGACTATGCCGTAGGTTTGCGCATCAGTCGGGAGTACCGTATCGGACGCATCTATGATGTGCTCTATTGCTGCCGCCGATGGGAAGGAAATTCAGATGCTTCTCTGTCGCAAGAGAAACTGAACCAATACAATACCTACAAAGACCGGTTGCGCACATGGGAACTGGCAGCCCGCATTCATCAAAACAATTCATTATGAATGACCTGCAAGAAAAGGTAAAGTTGCTCATGACCCGACAGATGGATCAATGGGAATTGGCCCGAAAGAACTACGAAGTGTTGCAACAGGTGCAGACCCGCACCTTCGAAATAGATGGGTTTCAAGTCAAAGTCCAGTTCAATCCGGCACGCGTCGTGTCGACTGCCGCCGCCACCGACAAGGCTTCCATCCGCCGGCGCCGTTGCTTTCTTTGTCCGGACCACCTGCCGGAAGCGCAGTTGCGACTGCCGGTCCTGCAGCATTATCAGCTGTTGTGCAACCCCTACCCGATATTTCCGCAGCATCTGACGGTGCCCGCTTTGGAGCATGCTCCGCAACGCATCTTGCCAAGAATCGGTGATTTGCTGGAATTGGCCACGCTCTTGCCCGACTTTACCCTATTCTATAACGGGCCGCAATGCGGAGCTTCCGCACCGGACCATGCGCATTTTCAAGCCTCTCCCTTCGGACTGATGCCGACAGACCGGGAGGTAAACGATTTCATTGAGCCGATGGGTGAGATGGAAGGTGCACACCTTTTCCGCCTGACAGGCTACCTTCGTAATGGGTTTGTGCTGCGCGCCTCCTCGCTCGAAGCCATCCGAAAAGGATTCAACCGCCTATACCGCCATCTGCCGATGCCATCGGACGGCGACGAACCACGGATGAATCTGTTTGCCCATTGCCAAGGAGAGGAGACGCAACTCGTCGTCATCCCGCGCAAAAGTCATCGCCCCCGGCAATATTTCCCGGAAGCAGGAGAAGAACAGTTCCTCACCAGTCCCGGAGCCGCTGATATCGGCGGCCTCTTCATCACCGTACGTCCGCAGGACTTCGAGCGCATCTCCGCCCCCCTGCTCTGCGACATCTATCGGCAAGTCTGCCTGAGTGATGCCGAAATCAGTGCGATCGGGAACCGATTAGTAGAGGATCAGCAATAGCGAAACCAACAGCGAAAAGAAGAGAAGTACCCGAGCCGTACGCCCTAACGTAGCGTTCAACGCCCGGCCTTCCGTCATCCGCAGCTCGTTCCATGCAGCAATAAAACAGGCAAAAAAGGCAGCAAACAGCACCTGCATCCAGATCGCTGTCATAATCAACAGGGGAAGAACAATCAAAACAGCCAACAATCCGTTGAGCAAGTAGGCTATCCGGCCGAACCGCCGGCCGAACAACACGATGGTGGTCCGTTTGTTGCTGGCCTTGTCTTGCCGATAGTCGCGGTAATTGTTGACGATCAAGATATTGATCGCCAGGAAACCTACCGACAATGAGAGCAGAAAGAGCAACAAAGTGAACGTTCCGGCCTGTACATAGTAGGTGAAGCAAACGGGAATGATACCATAGAAAAGCAACACGCAGACGTCGCCCAATCCGTTATAGGCCAAAGGAAACGGTCCGGCCGAGTAGGCCAATACGCACAAAGCAATCAGGATTCCGACCGGGATAATGCGCCAACCGGCAAAAAAGAGGAGCATACATCCGCAAAGGCAAGCGATAGCCAACGTGATCATCGTGGCTTTCAGCATCGCTGCCGGCTCGATCCACCCCTGCGCCACGGCTCTTTCCGGGCCAAGACGGTCAGCCCCGTCGGCCCCTTTCTTGAAATCGAAATAATCGTTGGCGAAGTTACTGGCAATCTGTGCAAAAAGTGCCACACACAAACACAAGAGAGCCGGTAACCATTGAAAGGCTCCGTCGCGGTAGGCCACCGCACACCCGACCAAAACGGGGCTCAACGAGGCGGGAAGTGTCTTCGGACGAGCGGCATCACGCCATATTTTCCATTGATTCATCTGCATAGTTGTTTTTTTATTTACAAAATAACATAATTTTTTTCTTCAAAAAAAATGTCATTCATGAAAAAACGTTTTATATTTGCGGCATGAAACATTGTTTGTACGTCATCGGGATTTTGGCAGCCATCCTGCTGTTTGGCATGGATAGCGATAGCTTTTTCTTTCATTCGGACCGCATTGCGATGAATGAAGAGAAGGCTGTTGTGGAGCAAACCGCCCAACGACATCAGGAACAATGCAAAGC
>CAVJQR010000036.1:0-17778 GCA_963651605.1 Agathobaculum sp. | reverse complement strand
TAGTTACATTAGTAGCATTATTAGTTGTATTTGTTGTATTATTAGCTAGTGTATTTTGGTATAGTTTAATTTTTTCATAAATTGTATATTTAATGATTATTGGCGGAGATCTACGTGAGTAGATCTCCGCTTGTTTTTTGTCTGTTTTTACTGCAACTCCACCATCCCATCGTCTTGCACAGAGAGTACACCGTCGACCCGTTCCAAGGCTTTGCGTTGTTTTTTGTTTTTCAGTTTCAACGCATACCCCTTGATGTTCGTATAGCGATAAAGCACCTCTATCTGTTGCTTGGCAATAAACGACTCAATGGCCGCAGTACCCCGGGCGGCATCGTAATAGACGATAACCTGCTGCGCATCGTCCATCTTTTCATCGGCAATGGGCATCACGGCATAGCAAGCCGACAACAACCAGGCAAGAGAGATGAATATAATATGTTTCATGGCGATTTACTTGACAATTTCCTCTTGCCGGCGAACCGACTCTTCGTGGATAAGTTCAAAGATTTTCTTGACATAATCCTTGCCGAGTCCCTGTTGTGCCCCCTGTTCAGAACGTTTTTCAAGAATCTCTTGGAAGCGGTCGTTTTGCACAACCGTTATGTCGTGTTTTTTCTTGTACTCCCCCACTTCAATACAAACCCGCATCCGCTCGGCCAAGATGTCAACCAACCGGCCGTCGAGCGAATCGATCTGCAAACGCAACTCCTTAAGTCCTTCCGAAGCTGCCTCTGCCTGCGCTTTTTCATCGTGTTGAGCACAGGCTATAATGCCCACCATCAAAATGGAACAAGCCAAAACGACCAGTCGCTTCATTGCTTTTACATATTAAATTTCACATCTTTACCAAATGGAGCCAACGACAGTTTGGCCATTTTGAAGTGCTGTTTGGCAAATGGGATACCGATGATTGTAATAAAAAGCAGCACACCGAAGAAAATATGCATCAGAAAAGCAAAAAAACCACCGAAAATAATCCAGATGATATTGAGCGGCAAGCTAATGCACCCAATAGAGCTTTCCGAATCGCGCACTTCAGAACCGAACGGCCAAAGGCAAAGCAGCCCGATCTTAAACGTCTGCAAAGCCACCGGAATACCGATGATTGTACACGCTACAGCCAAACTTCCTGTAAAATAACCGATAGCTGCTTCGAGTCCACCGAAGAGCCACCACAACAAATTTCCAATAAGCCTCATCATATCTTATATATTAATATTGTATACAAAAACTTCTCCGAATGAGATAACGGGCACAAAGATACGAAAAGAGAGCGGATTTCAGAATCTCCCTCTTGATTTGTAGCAAGCAGAACCCCCTAAGAACAAGGAGAAAGCCTAAGAATCTCTCCGAAATTGAATTAATACAACCATCCGACATATCCAAAACAGCTACCTTTGTAAGCTGAAATTCGAGAAGGATTTTCAAGCCAAAAGTTTGACAAAAGGGAAAAAGGAAAAACAGATATTAATATGAGAAAAATTTTAGTAGGCTGTATTGCCGCTTTGTTCTCCACTTGCGAAATCATGGCCCAACAGCACCTCACGCTGCAACAATGCCGGGATCTCGCCGTTCAAAACAACAAAGAACTACAAGTATCAGCCGCAAAAATCCAAGTTGCCGACTATGACAAGAAGGCTGCTTTCACCAAGTATTTTCCACAAATCTCCGCCACAGGGGCCTATTTATGGAATCAAAAAGATCTGAATCTGCTGGATATGGAGCAATTGGGTGTACAATTGGCTTCTTCATTGGGGGGACTCGCGCAGTTACCCGCCGTACAACAAGCCGTCGGGGCCATCAACGATCTCCAACATCTCGACATACAGAATGTGTGGGTCGGTGCGGTTTCATTGGTGCAACCCGTCTTCATGGGCGGTAAAATTGTTACCTACAACCAGATTATGGACTATATGCGCGACTTGGCCAAGTCGATGAATCAGCAACAACATCAAGAGCTATTGTATAAAACAGACGAGACCTACTGGCAAGTCGTGTCACTCGTCAACAAAAAAAAGCTGGCCGACTCGTATGTCGAAGTGCTTCAGAAGATGGAAAGTGACGTACAGGCGATGATCGACGAAGGAGTTGCCACCCAAGCGGACGGCCTTACGGTGAAGGTAAAGCTCAACGAAGCGGAAATGGCTCAGACAAAAGTCGACAACGGACTGGTACTCTCACGGATGCTTTTGGCTCAGCTCTGCGGACTGCCCCTTGAGGAATCGATCGAACTGGCCGACGAACCACTGGAAAAATTGCCGACGACAACCGACGACAACCTCTCGGCCGACCTGAATGAAGCCTTCATGAACCGTAGCGAACTGCAGAGTCTTGAGCTGGCAAAGAAGATTTACAAGAAAAAAGAACGGTTGGTTTTGGCAGATTTGCTGCCGTCTGTTGCCTTCACAGCCAACTATTTGGCCACCAATCCCAACGTGTTCAACGGCTACAAGAACGAATTTGCCGGCATGTTCAACATAGGCGTACTGGTCAAAGTCCCGATCAGTGGCTGGTGGGAAGGCAGCTACAAGGCTAAAGCGGCCAAAGTAAACAGCCATATCAAGCAATTGGAATGGGAAGATGCCCGCGAAAAAATCGAACTGCAAGTGACACAATCAGCCTATAAGGTGAATGAAGCAGGCAAAAAGGTGACCGCCTCAGCCCGCAATCTGGAGAGCGCAGAAGAGAATCTGCGCCGTGCCAACCTTGGATTCGAGGAGGGAGTCATCCCCGTATTGAACGTGATGGAGGCTCAAACGGCATGGGTTGCAGCACGATCTACCATGATCGATGCCCAAATCGAGCAGAAGTTGGCAGAGGTTTACTTGAACAAAGCCCTGGGCCGCGACTTGCAGAAGTGATGCCATAGCGATTGTCTCCACTTTTTCTCCATATATATTCGGATTTTTTAGAGAAAGGGACAGCCGCTTTGTAGAAGAGATATAAACAACTAAACTGAAGAAATAAAAACAAAACAATATGTCAGAGAACAAGAAATTTTCCATTAGTAACATGATGTTGGCATTCATCGCCGTCATTCTTGTGATTGTATTGGTCGCACTGGCCGGGTTCTATATGTTAACTCCTCCGGAGGAGGTGATCATGGGGCAGGCAGAAGCGACAACCGTCCGTATCTCAGGCAAGGTGCCCGGACGAATCGTATCCTACCGATTCAATGAAGGAGATGCCGTGAAAGCCGGCGACACGCTGGTTTATCTGAACACCCCCGAGGTGGATGCCAAGATGCTACAGGCAGAAGCTGCCAAGGCTGCTGCGGAAGCACAACACACCAAGGCGTTGAATGGTGCCCGCTCGCAAGAGGTAACCGCCGCATATGAGTTGTGGCAAAAAGCACAGGCCGGGTTGGAGATCGCCAAGAAATCGTATGACCGTGTCCGCAATCTGTATGAAAAGGGTGTAATGTCTGCCCAAAAGAAAGACGAAGCCGAGGCAAACTATCAGGCTATGGTGGCTACGGAAAAGGCAGCCCGCTCGCAATATGAGATGGCCAAAGAGGGTGCCCGCAAAGAAGACAAGGCCGCTGCCGCCGCATTAGTAAGCAGAGCAGACGGTGCAATTGCCGAAGTAGAATCGTACAAGAATGAAGCGGCTTTGGTTTCTCCGATCGACGGAGAGGTATCAGAACGATTCCCTCATGTAGGAGAATTGGTAGGTACCGGCGCACCGGTCATGAACATTGCCGACTTGAAAGACATGTGGGTGACCTTCAGCATGCGCGAAGACCTGCTGGCCCAGATCCGCATTGGCGATGAAGTGAAAGCTTTTGTGCCGGCATTGGGCAACCAGGAAGTGCACCTCAAGGTCTACTATATGAAAGACATGGGCACTTATGCCGCATGGAAAGCGACAAAGACTAACGGTCAGTATGACGCCAAGACCTTCGAAGTAAAGGCTCGTCCGACGGAAAAAATCGACGGATTGCGCCCCGGCATGTCGGTTATCATGAAGAAAAATGAGATGAAGTAACCATGTCCATCCGTGAATATTTACATCGATTAGTAGCCATATCCCGACGTGAGGTGCAACGGATCCTGACAAAGCCGATCTATCTTTTCGGCATGATCGGGGCTCCGCTGATCTGTCTCGTCTTCTTCCTCTCGCTGATGCAGGACGGGTTGCCCACCAACCTGCCGATTGCCGTGGTGGATCAAGACAACACTCCTACGTCACGGCGATTGATACGCCAGTTGGATGCTTTCGAGCAGACGAAGGTGACAATGACCACCTGCACGTTCGATGAAGCACGTCGCGAGATGCAACGGGGTACGATATATGGTATTTTTTTCATTCCCAAAGAGTTCGAGCGGGAGGCCTCGACGGGTAAGCAACCGCACCTCTCCTACTACACCAACGGCACCTATCTTATTGCCGCATCGTTGCTCTATAAGGATATGAAAACCATCTCGGTTTTGGCCAATGCCTCGGTCGGTTTGCAGACAGGTCAGGCAAAGGGTGAGACGGATGCCGCCATCATGGGCCGCCTCCAGCCGATCGTATTGGATACACATCCGATCGGCAACCCGTGGCTTAACTACTCTGTCTATCTGAACAACACGATTTTGCCCGGAGTATTGCAATTGATGATCTTCCTGATTACGGTATACAGTATCGGAACAGAGCTGAAGTTCGGGACTTCGCGCGAATGGTTGGCAATGGGGAACAACTCCATTATCGTCGCCCTTTTGGGCAAGTTGCTGCCGCACACGCTGGTTTTCACGGCTGTCAGTTGGCTGATTGGAGCAGCGCTCTATAGCTTCAATGCATTTCCATTGCAATGTGGATGGCTTCCGATGCTGTCAGCGCTTTTCCTGTTGGTGATCGCTTCGCAATCCGTAGGAGTCTTTATGATTTCTGTGCTTCCGACCTTGCGCCTGGGCTTGAGCTTTGCCAGTCTGTTTGGCATGATTGCTTTCTCAATTGTCGGCTTCTCCTATCCGCTTTTGGCAATGGATCCGACGTTACAGGCCCTTGGAAGGCTCTTCCCGTTGCGCCACTATTTCCTGATCTATGTAGACCAGGCACTGAACGGGCGCGACCTCTATTACACATGGGGGGAATATGTTTGGCTGGCCGGATTCTTGATCTTGCCGATCATCATCGGGCATCATCTCAAACAGGCATTGCTGTACTTCAAGTATATCCCATAAAAAAAGGAGATTAAGAAATGAACGAAATACAAAAGTTTGGGCATGTGATCAAGGAAGGGACAAGCGATCTGTTCTATATCTGGAAAGAGGAGCTGAAGAACATCTTCAAAGATTCGGGCGTGATGATCTTCTTCTTTTTGGTACCCTTCATCTATCCGCTGCTCTACTCATTTATTTATAACAACGAGGTGGTACACGAAGCGAAAATGGTGGTGGTCGACCAATGCGACTCGCCCCTAAGCCGTGAGTTCACGCGCCGCGTCAATGCATCAGCCGAAGTACAGGTTGTGCAGTCGGTGACGGACATGGACGAAGCACGGCGGCTGGTCGACAGCAAAGAGGCGTTCGGTATTCTCCTGATCCCATCCGATTTCAGTCAAAAAATGCACCAGGGCGTGCAGGCACATGTCTCACTCTACTGCGACATGAGCTCATTGCTTTTCTACAAGGCATTCCTGATGACTACCACAGAGGTGTCTCTCAAGATGGGCTCTGAATGGACCGCCCGAAACAATCCTCAGTCGACTGATGAGCTGCAAGCCATCTCCGTCCAGCCGATTCCTTCCGAGTCGATCGTGCTCTTCAATACACAAAATGGCTTTGCAAGCTTTTTGGTGCCCGCCATCTTGGTGTTGGTGATCCAGCAAACACTGATCTTGGGTATCGGTTTGGCAGGAGGAACCGCGCGCGAAAAGAATCGTTTCGGCTGTTTGGTGCCGATGACGAAACACCACCACGGGACACTACGTATCGTATTGGGCAAGAGTCTGAGCTACATTCTGCTCTATGTGATTGTCTGCATTTGGGTGTTTGTCTTCATTCCGCACCTCTTCTCCTTCCCGCAGGTGGGCCATCCGAGCGACATTCTGCTCTTCCTTTTGCCGTACTTGTTTGCGTGCATCTTCTTCTCGATGACGCTCTCCGGCTTCGTGCGCAACCGTGAAGATTGTATGGTGATCTTCGTGTTCACCTCCATCGTATTGGTGTTCATCTCGGGTGTATCATGGCCCATGTATTCAGTGCCTCCATTTTGGAAAGCATTGGGATACCTTTTCCCGTCGACTGAAGGCGTGCAAGGCTATATCCGCATCAGCACATCGGGGGCAACGCTCGACGAAGTGGCACACGAATATCGGACGCTTTGGGTTCAGACGGGTGTCTATTTCATCACGGCATGCATCATCTACCGCTACCAGATTATCCGTTGCCGTCAGCGTTTGATCCGACAATACAAAGCAGTCAAGCTTCGTCAAAAGGGAATGTAATCCATATTTCTGAAAAATTATAAACGAGTAGTAGGAAAAAACAAACCTTCTTCCTGCTACTCGTTTTTCGTTTTTAAGGGTGTGGGTGGAAAGTAATGAAAGAGAAAGCACCGACCCACGAAGAAAGCATTCGAGAGTTTCAAAAAATTTTCTCGGGAGTGAACTGCAGTTTTCCCCCGAATGAACTCGAGTTTTGTCCCGAGTGAACTACAGTTTTCTCCGTATAAAACTCCAGTTCTGACCGCATAAACTACTAAAAAGAAGGGGACGTGTAAAAAAACACCTCCCCATATTATTTCTTTTTGTAAAAGGATTTTTTTGTATCCTCTCGGCAACAAGGCAGAAAGGATCGGCATGGCACCATAGGCGACCGCCTTATTTCAGCTGAAAGAGTTTCATATAATCAAGCAATTGCCCGAACAAGTAAGGAATCTCCGGCTTGTCGCCAAGATCGACCGTGAAGTCGTAGGCGTTGATGTCCGCACGTTTTGGTCCTACTTTGCAAGTAGCAGACGAGAGCAGTGCCAAATAAAGCAACGACAGGTGGCATTCAACGCTCAGATCGATCAGCAAATCGGCTTGAGTCGACACCACAGCTTTCGTCAAAGCCTCTTGCGGAAAACCCCAAAACGACAATTTGTCTTTCGTCAGGAAGCAAGTCTGTGGCACTTTCTCGGGCTGCAGCTTAGGATCCTCGACATACACCAACTGCACAACGGTCTTGCCCATGGCCGACAATTGCTCCAAGCAAGGGGCAACGGCCTCCCGATCTTTCCACGACGAGAGCACAATGACACGTTTGACAGCCTCCCAAGGCAACAACTTCGATTGCCGCTCGCCGGAGTTCTGCAATAAGTTTTTTATCTTTTTGTTCAAGAAAAAGTCTTTCCACATCATTCTTCGATCATTTTTAAGAAGTCATCTTCATGTATTATCTTCACGCCAAGTTTCTCGGCTTTCTGCAGCTTGGCCGGCCCCATGTTCTCACCGGCAAGGATATAGTCTGTCTTTCCCGATACCGAGCTGCCGTTCTTTCCTCCGTTCTGCTCGATCAGTGCCTTGTATTCATCGCGTGAATGTTTCGAAAAGGTTCCACTGATGACAATCGTCAAGCCCTTCAGCTTGTCGCCTGTTGCCTGTCGAGCCGCTTCCGACAGCTCCATTTGCAGGCCATATGCCTTCAGTCGCCCGACAATGGTACGGTTGCGTTCGTCGGCAAAGTAATCACGCACACTTTGAGCAATGCGTTCGCCGATATCATCGACGGTCAACAATGCTTCGAAGGTTGCCTTCTCCAAGTTCTCCATCGAGCGAAAAGCGAACGCCAACCGCTTGGCTACCGTCTCTCCGACATAACGGATACCCAAGGCATAGAGCACACGTTCGAAAGGCACCTGGCGAGAAGCGCGAAGACTCTCCAGCAGGTTGCGGGCACTCTTCTCCGCCCACCGCTCGAGATGCATCAGATCGGTGATCTTCAACTCATAGAGATCGGCCACATTATGAACCAACCCCGCTTCGTAAAGATCCTCGACCGTCTCAGGCCCCATATTGATATTCATGGCTTTGCGTGTCACAAAGTGTTCGATACGACCCTTTATCTGTGGCGGACAAGCTACATCGTTGGGACAATAATAGGCAGCTTCGCCCTCTATTCTCACTAATGGCGTACCGCACACGGGGCAGCGTTGGATGAAACGTACATCGTCACCCATCATCATGCCACGAGCCTCCTTATTGACGCCTACAATCTTCGGGATAATCTCTCCGCCCTTTTCCACATAGACCTGATCACCGATGTGAAGGTCGAGGCTCTTGATGATGTCGGCATTGTGTAGCGAAGCACGCTTCACGACGGTACCGGCCAGCAAAACAGGCTCGAGGTTTGCCACCGGAGTAACAGCCCCGGTACGCCCCACCTGGAAAGAAACGGAGTTGAGACGGGTCTCGGCTTGCTCTGCTTGAAACTTATAGGCTATGGCCCAGCGCGGATTCTTGGCCGTATACCCCAGCAGACGCTGCTGACGAAGCGAGTTGACTTTCAATACAATGCCATCGGTTGCCACAGGAAGATTCTTGCGCTCTGTATCCCAATGATTGATATAATCGAACACCTCGTCAATACTATGGCACAGACGGATGGCGTCAGAAATCTTAAAGCCAAGGCTTCGGGCATACTGCAGATTGCCATAATGGGTGTCGGCAGGGAGCTCTTCGCCCAATACATAATAGAAGTAAGCATCCAACTTGCGGGCAGCTACCACCGCGGAGTTCTGCTGTTTGAGGGTGCCCGATGCAGCATTGCGCGGGTTGGCAAACAGGGGTTCCTCCTGCGCTTCTCGCTCGGCATTCAAGCGATCGAACTCGGCCCACGGCAAAAGGATCTCACCGCGTACCTCCAACGCTGCGGGATAGTTGCCATACAGGCGGAGAGGCACCGAGCGGATAGTTCGTACATTGGCCGTCACGTCGTCGCCCTTTGCACCGTCGCCACGCGTCACAGCACGCACCATCCGCCCATTCTCATAGGTCACGGATATGGAGGTTCCGTCAAATTTCAACTCGGCTACAATTTCGAAGGGTTCGTTCAAGGCGCGGGCCGTACGTTCATAAAAATCACGCACATCGGCCTCAGAATAGGTATTGCCCAGCGAGAGCATCGGATATTTGTGTACCACCTGCTCAAACTCTTTCGACAAGTCACTGCCAACGCGGTGAGTGGGCGAATTGGGATCGTCATACTCCGGATGAGCTGCCTCAAGATCTTGCAGCGTTTTCATCTTCTCGTCGAACTCACGGTCGGAAATAGTCGGGGCCGACAATACATAATAATTGTAATTGTGCCGGTCCAACTCCGTCCGTAATGCTTCTATCTGTTCTTCTATCGTCATGCGGATGTCAACTTTTATGTTCTACAATCAATCTATTTCCCGTCTAAAAACAAAAGCGATACAGCGTATCAATAAACCAATTTCACGTTATCCAACCAGAAGGTATTGCCTGGCGAACCGATATAAGCTCCTCCATGACTGGAAACGAACTGCAGCACAAGATGGGTCGGAGTCTCATCACTGTCTGCCCATCCTACCTCTTGAATGGGAACACTCACGCCTTTGCTGTTCATCGTATAGCGTTCCTCTACCTGGATTCGCATATAGGGTTTGTACTCGGCCCGCTTGGTAATATCGCCATACAAGATAGGGAATGTTTGAGCGTTCTTCCATCCGTCGGTCGATTGGCTGAAACGTTGTACCATTGTTCCGACACGTTTCGAATAGACATTCCCCTGACTGTCTTCCCACCGCTTCTGCAGCAAGAAAACAACAGCGATCGAGTCTTGCCCCGCGACTGTGCCCTTCCGACTGAAACCGGTGCTGCGAACACGTGAATGCTGCGGCATGACCTTCAGCTTATAATCAAACTGCAAGGCTTTGGGTTTCTTGGTAAAATGGACACCGCTCAGCAACATACTCTGCGGGTTCTTGGTCCCTTTGATGGGTTCGTGGACCTTGCCCAAAAAGATGGAACCGGCCGCCACCACTTCGATATCGACCAATCCCAAAACCTTCACCTTCTCCATACGAGTCTCCATGCGGGCACACCAACCATTGCCTCGTCTCTCAGGGAAAACAGATACGTTGGTCTTGACGATACCTGCCACCTTGGCCATCACATTCGAATTGGCCCAAGGCGAATTGCCTCGGTTCGTATAGGCGGTATTGCCGACGATCGTATCCGTTGGACCTACCTCATACAATAGTTTGGTTTGGCCACCAATGATGGACGATTCGTGGATTTCACGTACCACCCATTGGTCCATATTCCCATAAAGGAATGATTTGCCATCGTTCTTGGTTTGGGCCGACAATTGCGGAGCAAGAGACCATACGAAAAGCCATGCCAACCAATAGGAATAGTTCTTTATATTCATAATCATCTGTTCTTACAATGAATAGCCCCATTGCTGCAAGGCCATCCCCCAGTGTTCCTCGACGGTCTTCACTGTCGAGTCATCATATTTGTACCGGTTCTTTTTATATCCTTTTTTCTTGCCCAAATAGGCTTGAATCGTTTCTTTAGATGCTTCAAAGCCATCGAGATTCAATTGTCGGTAGAGCTCTTCCGTCATGCCATAAGCATCTTTCTCAAAATCTTCAAATTTGAGTTCTACAAGGTTGCCCTCAGGGATGAGATGCTTCTCTTCTTCAAATTTATAGAAGAGACGACGGTAGACTTCCACGAAATTCTTCTGCAATTCCTCTGCCGAAATAGGCTGCAGCTGCAACGGACGGATGGTATTGGTGAAGAAACTGCGTGTACTCTCGAACACCGTATACGGGTTACGCTTCAAATAGATAAACTTGGCATTGGGGAACATCTCCACCAACGTCTTGACGCGACCCGTATGAGGCGGGTTCTTACTCAGGTATTGCGTACCTCCAGTGTTCAGCAATGAGATGCGGATCAGCTTCAAGAAAGCTTCTTTAAAACGGGCACGCTCCTCTTCTGTTATCCCGTCAAACAACAAGTATTTGTCGCAATACTCCATCATCTGCTGTGGATAAAACCAGAAATTGTAGTAGGTGTATGGCATCATGTTGGACAAGGCAAACTCCTCTTCCTGCGGGAGATCCACCTTCAGTTCCATGTTGTCGGTCGGACGATGGTCGGGCATCAGAAACGACATGTTCTTTTTGAAAAATCCCTGCCCCCACAACATCAAGTTCGGGAACACAGTCTGGTAGGTAGTCGTATAGCCAAAATGTTTGTCGCAAGCAAAGACGTTGTGAACAAAGGTCGTACCGCTTCGCCAATGTCCCAAGATAAACAACGGGTCTGTTGGCATCGGTCGGTCCGCAATCTTCGTATAACGACCCTCTTCCAATGGCTTAAGAAGGCTCAACAGACGGCATACGGCTTTCGTCAAGCGGAATTTCTGCCGATAAGCATCGCCAACGGCACGCCCTTCCGTGATCTTCTTGAATGTATCCCAATCGGCTCCCACCAAAGTATTGATGGGCAATTTGTCAAATTCCAATAATCCCATGTATCACTTGATTATACGTAGTTCAACACCATGGTTCGCGATCTCTTTACAAACTTTCTCAACAGCTTCATAAGCTTCAGGGGCAATTCCCAGTTCGGGGAGGTTCAAAGTAATGATGCCACTCTCCTCGGCTGCCATCTGCAAATCATCGACAGGGTTCAGAATCATACCCACAGCTGACGTATTGTTGGTGATCGGATCGATCAAGATGAAGGCACCGGTCTGTTTGTTGGCTGTGTATGGGTCGAAGAAAAGTTCCTTGTTCGTAGCAATCACCACTTTGCCGATCTCATTGAGTTGCAAGGCTTCTACCGTAGAGTGTTCCAACGTGTTCACATTCACCTTATAACGGATCGTTTCGATACGGGCACGCGTCGTGTTGGTGGTCTGCTTCAAGTAAAATTGTTTGTCGCGGTCCATCGCTTCTTCGTCCATCCACACCAGCATAGCTTCGAAAGCTCGCTTTTCAAACGGAAGATTGTCCGGGTGAACCAACATCTCCCCACGGGATACATCGATCTCATCTTCAAGGGTCAATGTGACACTCATCGGAGGAAAGGCCTCTTCTATCTCTCCTTCGTAGGTGACAATGCTCTTTACCTTCGATGTCTTACGTGACGGAAGAGCCATCACCTCGTCTCCCTTACGGACAACACCACTGGCCACCTTGCCGCAAAAACCTCGGAAATTCAAGTTCGGACGCAACACATACTGCACCGGATAACGAAAATCTTCATAGTTACGATCGCGATCAATAGGTACTGTTTCAAGAAAGTCCAACAACGACTGTCCTTTATACCATGGAGTGCGGTCACTCTTCTCCACCACATTGTCACCGTCGAGAGCCGACAAAGGGATGCAAGTAACGTCCTCCAATCCAAGTGGCTCTACAAAAGATTTGTAATCTGCCACGATCTTATCGAACACCGTCTGGTCGAAATTGACCAAATCCATTTTATTGACAGCCAAAACAACATGCTTAATACCCAACAAAGATACCAAATAGGTGTGGCGACGCGTTTGGGTAATAACACCGGATCGCGCATCAACCAAGATAATGGCCAAGTTGGCAGTCGACCCTCCGGTAATCATATTGCGGGTATATTGTTCATGCCCCGGCGTATCCGCAATGATAAACTTGCGGTTGTTGGTACTGAAATAGCGGTAAGCGACATCGATCGTGATGCCTTGTTCGCGTTCTGCTTTCAAGCCGTCCAGTAACAAAGCGTAGTCAATATGCTCGCCGGCATTGCCCACACGCTTACTGTCTCGTTCGAGTGCCACCAACTGGTCCTCATACAGTTTCTTGCTGTCGAAGAGCAAGCGCCCGATCAATGTCGACTTTCCGTCGTCGACCGAGCCGGCTGTCAAGAATCGCAGCAAGTCTTTTTGCTCGTCTTTATCCAAAAATTCCTTGATTGACAACTTTTTATCTGACAAGGAAGAATTATCTATGCCCATAACTTTTCTTTTTATTCATTAATCATTGGTGGAGATTTTTCCGCAGGAGTTAGAAATAACCTTCCCGCTTTTTTTGCTCCATACTGGCATCTTGATCGAAGTCGATGACGCGGGTTGTACGCTCGCTCTTGGTGGTAGTCATCATCTCTTCGACGATTTCCTCGATAGTCTCGGCATTGCTCTCAATGGCTCCGGTCAATGGCCAACAGCCAAGAGTACGGAAACGCACCTTCCGCATCTGAATCTTGTCGCGGTATTGCTCCGGCAAACGGTCATCGTCTGCCATGATCAGATTGCCATCGATCTCCACCACGGGGCGCTCTTTGGCATAATAAAGGGGAACGATCGGTATATTCTCCAACCGAATGTATTGCCAAATATCCAACTCTGTCCAGTTCGACAACGGAAAGACTCGGATGCTTTCGCCTTTATGTACACGGGTATTGTAAATATCCCATAGCTCAGGGCGTTGGTTTTTAGGGTCCCATTGCTGGAACTTGTCCCGGAACGAGAAAATACGTTCCTTGGCACGGCTCTTCTCCTCGTCACGGCGAGCGCCACCAAAAGCGGCATCGAATTTGTATTTGTTCAATGCCTGCAGCAAAGCTTGGGTCTTCATCAGATCAGTATGTACCTTGCTTCCGTGAGTAAAGGGTCCTACTCCGGCATGAAATGCTTCCATGTTCGACTCTACAATCAAGTTCCATCCATATTTCTTGGCATAAGCATTGCGGAAATCGATCATCTCTTTAAATTTCCACTTCGAGTCGATATGCATCAACGGAAAAGGAACTTTGCCCGGAGCGAAAGCTTTTTCTGCCAACCGCACCATCACGGACGAGTCTTTTCCGATGGAATAAAGCATGACAGGATTCTCAAATTCGGATGCCACCTCGCGGATGATGTAGATGGATTCGGCTTCAAGTTCCTGCAAATGACTTAGTTTATAATCAGACATACTCTGTATTTTTATATTCTTATTTTCGGTAATATTTGGTTCAACAACGTCTCGACGGAAGCTTCCAATGTCATGACTGAAGTATCAAGTGTCGCATCAGGGTGCTCGGGAGCCTCGAACGGAGCAGAGATACCCGTGAAATTGGCAATCTCCCCACGACGAGCTTTTGCATAGAGCCCCTTGACATCGCGGCGTTCACACTCGGCAATCGGTGTACTGACATAGACTTCGAAAAAGTCGTCCGGTCCAATGATCTCGGCCGCCATCTTTCGAATGGCATTGCTCGGACTGATGAATGCCGCCAAAGTAATGATGCCCGTATCGACGAATAGCTTTCCTACTTCGGCAATACGACGGATGTTCTCCACACGATCGGCTTCTGAGAAACCCAAGTTATTGTTGATTCCTGTGCGGATATTGTCGCCGTCCAATATACGGCAAAGAAGGCCACGCTTTTGCAATTCACGCTCAAGCGCAATGGCGATAGTACTCTTTCCTGACCCACTCAATCCTGTAAACCACACCATGAGTCCACGTTGTTTCAACAATTGCTCTTTGTCGGAACGGCCCAGCATCTTGTCGAAGATGGGGTATACATGATTGGGGTTATTCGCTATTGTATTCATTTTTTTTCTTTTCTGTTAGAACTCCCAAATCAACGGTATGACGAATACCGAGATGAGGAACGTTATCAAATTCAGCGGCAATCCGATCTTGACGAAATCCACGAACTTATATCCGCCGACGCCCTGCACGATCAAGTTCGTCTGATAGCCGATCGGTGTACTGAAACTTGCCGAAGCGGCCATACAAATCACCACAAAGAAAGGACGTGGGTCGACACCCAATTGGGTGGCCACGGAGAGGGCTATCGGAAAGCTGAGGGCTGCGGCTGCATTGTTCGTGATCAGCTCGGTGAAGATATTCGTTATCAAGAAAATGATTGCCAGCAAAGCATGGGGCCCCCACTTGTCGGCCAATGCGATAATATACTCCGCTATCAACGCAGCAAACCCTGAATTTTCCATGGCTTTGCTGATGGCAAAAGCGCAAGCTATCGTGATCAAGATATCCCACGAGATGTATTTCGTATATTTTTTGGCAGGGAAAATCTTCGTCCATGCCATGATGACGGTCGTGATACAAACGAAGAAGAACATATCCAGTTTAATTCCGGGGATGGCATCCTTCAGTGCCGGCAATTCGCCAACCGTCGCTCCGACAATCATCGCTATGAGCAATCCCAAAGTCAACCACCTTTTTTTCGCCGAGAAGGGTTCTTCTCCTTCTTTGCCATTGGCCAACATCAAAAAGACGCGCGACTCGCCCCATGTCGAGAGGAATGTATCGTCTGCCCATAGGATGAGTGTATCTCCTTCATTGAGCCGGACACGGTCAAGATCGTGGGTAAAACGATGGTCACCACTGATCACCTCCTTGACAATCGCACCATAGTGGCGGGTAAAGTTAAACTCGCCCAATGTTTTGTTGATGCCGGGGAAACGAGCACCGAGAACGGCTTCTATCTTATGTAAATTACCCAATTGCTCCTCTTCTTCGTCCAGTAATGAATCAGAACGGTCGTCAGGGAGCAACCGTTTCGAAAAGATGAGCAGATAAATAGTTCCTGCCAAAGCAATAAAGACGCCCACCTTACCCAGTTCGAACATCGAGAATCCTTCGTAGCCGGCATTGAGAATCATGCCATGCACCACCAAGTTTGTCGACGTTCCGATCAACGTACAGATACCACCCAGGATTGTTACATACGACAACGGTATCAAGAATTTGGTGGCCGGCATATGGACAGACTCGGCCCAGCGCTTGATGATCGGGGCAAAGATAACCACTACGGGGGTATTGTTCAAGAAAGCCGATATGAATGCAATAGGTGGCAACATCCGTAGTTGAGCCTTGAACAGCGTAGTTTGCTTCTGTGGCAACAACTTCTTGATCAATTGTCCCAATGCTCCGCTTTGCCGCACTCCCTCACTCACCAGAAAGAGCATGGCAACGGTAATCATTCCTTTATTGCTGAAGCCCTCCACCATCTCATTGGGCGACAGGATTCCTACGCACAAAAAGAGGACCACCACGCTCAACAAAATGATGCCCGGCCGCATTTTATCGGCTATTAACGCTGCAATCATCCCGATAAGCGCCAACAATACAAACAGTATCTGAAAATTCATGCAAATGTTCTCTATATTTATCTCTTTAGACTACGTGCAAAGATAATAAGATCTTGAAAGACAACCAGCAAAAATTCATCGCAAAAAGTGTCCTCCTTGTAAAAAGGACCAAATGTTTCACAAACGGGAAGAAACAGGCTTGACAATAAACCACGGATTAAGCAAGTCTTCCTTGTTGTAAACGATGGGAGTCTTCTCGTCGATATGGTAGATTTCACAGCCGGCAGCTTTGGCTATGGCATGTCCGGCGGCCGTATCCCATTCCATTGTCGGAGCAAAACGCGGATAGATATCTGCCGAACCTTCAGCCACGAGGCAAATTTTCAAGCTGCTACCGCTGCTGATCAAGGTAACAGGCTGTCCTTTTTTGCGGATGTTGTCAATATAAAGTGTTGTTTCTTCCGACTGATGCGAGCGGGAAGCAACCACGACAATGCCCTGATGCATACCGGCCGAAGGCAAGCGGGTGGCCTTCGCCTTCATCTCTTCAATAGAGGGCTGATTGGAACTGTCGATATCGCTCAGTTTATAAGCGCCGATCGTATCACAAGCAAAATAGAGTTCTTTCCGAACAGGGACATAGATCACGCCCAATACAGGCACATGATTGTGCACGAGGGCGATATTGACCGTAAACTCGCCGTTACGTTTGATGAATTCTTTCGTACCATCGAGCGGATCCACCACCCAAAGCGTCTTCCACCCTTTTCGATTGGCATAAGCAGCCTGCTTTTCCTCTTCGCTGAGGATAGGGAAAGGGGTCACAGAGAGAGCGGCCACAATCAGTTTGTTGGAAGCGCGATCGGCCAACGTCAATGGCGAATTGTCCGCCTTGCGTTCGATCTCGAAGTCAGCATTCGGATCGGTATAGATCGACATGATAGATTTCCCTGCATCGAGTGCGGCACGTATAGCGAGATACAAATAATTTGCGAAGTCCATTTTATTTTTGTTTTAAGAACGACCATCGGCAGAGAGATATTCCTCTCCTCTGTTTGATTTGCAGGACGAGCGAGTAGGCTCCATACATAAAAAGGCCATCCAAAGTTGAATGACCTTTTCATATATTGGAAAGCCGCACTGTAGATATGAATAAACTCCGTATGACAGGATTTGAGCGCCTTGCCACCTTTGTAATCCGCCGTGCGAAGCATACCCCGAAGGGCGCGGCCCGCCATTGGCAGCAAAAGCAATGTCTCGGAATTATTTAAATTTGATGAGTTTCCCAATCTAACAAGTGCGGCTTAACTCTTTAAACTCTTCCTCATTGCAAATATACATACTTTTTTCGAAAATGCAAGTAGAATGGCCAAAAACTTTTCGTCGCCAACCAAGTTTTATAGAAAAATTTCATCGAATATTCAATAGTTGGCGACGCCGCATAAAAAAGGCCATCCTGCCTATGGCGGGGACGGCCTCTCTTATCCTAAGAATTGTGTTCTTACTTTACTTTTGCTACGATAGCTTTGAAAGCTTCAGGATGGTTAACGGCTAAATCAGCCAACACTTTACGGTTGATTTCGATACCTGCTGCATGCAATGCGCCCATCAAACGAGAGTAAGACAAACCTTCCAAGCGAGCGGCAGCGTTGATACGCTGGATCCACAAAGCGCGGAAGTTACGTTTCTTGTTACGACGGTCACGGAATGCATAGGTCAAACCTTTTTCCCATGTGTTTTTAGCTAC
>CAVJQR010000035.1:0-18123 GCA_963651605.1 Agathobaculum sp. | reverse complement strand
GGTTGAAACCAATGCTATAGTTCCAGTCGCCGATCTTGTCGCGCCATGTAATGGCCAATTCCCATCCGTTGGTAGTCATGTTGGCCACGTTCTGCAATGGAGCACTGGCTCCTACCGTTGACGGAAGCTCTACTCCGCTGGCTAACATGTCTTTTGTATCACGTTTGTACCAATCGAAGACGGCGCTCAAGCGATTGTTGAGCAGTGTCATATCAAAACCGACGTCCAACGTGGTGACAGTCTCCCATGTATAGTTGGCGCGAACGAGGCCCGGCACCCCAATATAGGTGATTTTGTCATTATTGTCCAGCCATGTTGTAGATTGGCCGATGGCCATCGAGGCAATATATCCGTATGGACTGATGTTTTGATTGCCGATTGAGCCATAAGATGCGCGCAATTTGAAATCGTCAAGCCAGCTGCGCGACCAATTCATGAATGATTCCTGGCCAAGACGCCAACCCACTGAGATGGAAGGAAAGAAGCCATATCGGTTTTCTTTGGGGAATTTTGACGATCCATCGTAACGCATATTGGCTGTCAACAGATATTTGTCGTCGAAGCTATAGGTCAGACGGCCGAATACACCTCGGATAGCATATTCCGAGTAGCCTTCGTTGATCGTTTTCGTTCCTGTTCCTCCACCGAACGACGGCACGGTGGGCACTGATTGCTGGTCGATGCTCGTATTCAGATAGCCATACCATGAACTTTCTTGGTTATAGCCGACCATCAGACTCGCCTTGTGTTTGTCGAGCTCTAACTTATAGGTGGAGTAGAGGTTAATGGCATTGTATTTTGTCTCGCTGCTGTTTATGGTATATGTGTCGATTCCGCTCATCGGCATTTGCTTCACGGCCAATTGCACATCGGCATATTCCATGAGCCCCGTGTAGTTCTTATATTTATAATTGTTGCGGTTGTAGGTATATTCACCGACAATATCCCAATTGGGCAAGGGCTTGATAATGGCCTTGACTTGGATACGGGGAATGGCATTGTTGGTGGTTGAGGTGGGGGACACCAAGTAGGAGTTTTTCGGAGAGTCGATAATCAGATCCTCCGAGGTCCCGATAATTTCCTTTGGCATGTAGCCTTCCGGATACCAACTGATCAGACGTGTGGCGAATGGGTCGCGGATGTTACTGGTCAATGCCGTCTTTTCTGTGTCCGTATAGTACATGGTTATCTCTTGTGTATACCACGAAGTGATGTCGGCCGAAAGGAAAGAAGACAAGGCTTTGCGGGTGTACTTATCCTTGTCGGTCACCATCGGACCGTTTTCATAACTGTAGTTTCCCGATATGCGGAAGCGGATTTTATCAGTACCTCCCGAAACAGAGACATTATGATTCGAAAGAATACCGGTTCCCAATGCATTTCCTTGCGGATCGCCCTCTTTCAGATAGTAGATATTTCCGTCCGTGTGTTTGTAGATACCATTCTCCAATACGCCGGACAGGGAGCCTGCTTGATATTGTTGGAGCAGTTCTTTCCATGTACTAAGCTGTCCGTTTCCGGCCCAATACTGACTGGAATAGCCCGCCTCTTCGTAGGCGGCAATGTAGTCTGCCAAAGATGCTTGCACGGGGCGGCCAATAGATTTTTCCCATCCTTGGTTGAAGCTGTAAGTAAGCTGAAACTTCGCATGGTTAGGTGGCCGTTTGGTGGTGACAAGGATTACGCCGGATGCGGCTCGAGCTCCATAAATGGCTGCCGAAGCGGCATCTTTCAATACGGATACACTCTCAATGTCATCCGGATTCAGGGCATTCAAATCGCCCTCGACGTTGTCGATCAATACAAGGGGTGAACCTCCATTGATGGAAAGGTCGCCACGGATATTGAAGCTTTTGCTCTGTCCCGGCGAGGAGGCTCCGGACACCATCAGACCGGGCATGGCTCCTTGCAGGGCGGCAGTGGCATTGATTACGGGGCGGTCGCCCAATACTTCGTCCATCTTTACTTGCGATACGGCTCCGGTCAAGTCGGCTTTCTTCTGAGAACCGAACCCGACTACCACGACCTCGTCCAGTGCTTTCAAGTCTTCGGTCATGTTGATTTTCAAAGAGGCTTGCCCGGTGTATGTTATCTCTTGGGTGGTGAAGCCGATATAGGAGATTTGCAATATGTCTCCTTTCTTCAACCCACTCAATGAAAACTGCCCGTTCATGTCGGTAATTGTCCCGTTGGTGGTTCCCTTTACCATGACCGTGGCTCCTGCAATGGGGCCTGCAACGTCACTGACCACACCGGATACGCGTTCATTCTGCTGGGAAATGTTTGTCTCTTGCTTGAATGAAATGGTATCGGCAAGTACTCCTATCGGAACGACTGACAGCCCCGATAGCAGCAACCAATGTGCTAATTTGGATTTTCTTTTCATAGTTAACTGTTTATAAAGTAATAATAGATTTCGGAGATTATTTCATCTTATGAGTTACAACTTTGGTCTTGGCTCTTCGATTGGATTCATCATCACCATATCATCACGTTGGCAAGATAGGAAATTTCACCCGACCTACCAACACCCCCCCCCTATTTTTTTTATATTTTTAACAACATTTTTTATATGGTTATGGCTTTGATTTGTAAAATTCTTAGTGAAGATTGATTCTATTTGTCTGCAGTTTTGAAAAAATTTCTCGGCATGAAACTGCAGTTCACTCCCGAATGAACTGCAGTTTTGTCGGTATAAAACTCGAGTTTTCTCCTATATAAACTGCAGTTTTCCCCCGAGAAAATTTTTCAGCACTCGAGTATTATATGAAAAAAGGCAGGCACTATTTTACAATAGGGTACCTACCTTTTTATGATATCTATTTGTGGTGTGTTGTTATTTGACTTTGATATGGTCGAATCCTTCGCCATATACGCCTTTGACATTGCTTTGTGTGACGAATGCTTTCGGGTCGATGTCTTTGATCAGTCGGAAGAGATTGTTCGATTCTCTTTTCTTTGCCAAAACAAACATGACGTTTATGTCATTGCCGGTATAGAATCCTTTGCCGTCGAGTATGGTCACTCCGCGGTGCATGTCGTTGACAATACGCTCGCCGATCTCTTTGTAATGTTTCGAAATGATGAAAAACTGTACAGATTGGTGGGTATTGTTTACAATCTGATCGAGAACAAAACTGCAAACATAGAGGGTGACATATCCATAAACCACTTTCTCCCAATCGTTTAATACGAAGTAACTGCAAGAGATGATGATCAAATCGCAGAGCATAACGATGCGTCCTAATGAGACATCACGGTATTTGTTGATGATGGCTGCGATGATATCCGTTCCGCCTGTACTGCCATTGTTCGAGAAAGCGATACCGATACCTGCTCCACAGAAAGAAGCTCCCAGCACGCAAGCCATGAACGGCTGGCTATGTAGTATCGTCATTCCCGCCGTAATTTGCTGCATGACTGAAACGGTAAAGGTCAAAAAGAAGACGGCGAAAATCGTCTTTACGCAAAATTTGAATCCTAAGATTTTCAATGCCAACAACAGCAAAAGAGCATTCAACGTGAAATAAGTGTATTGAACAGGGATACCTGTGGCCCAATAGACGATAGAAGCTATACCGGGAACGCCTCCTGTCGTAATATCATTTGGCAACAAGAACACGGTCCAACCGACAGCATATGAAATCATACCGATAGCAATCATGATATAATCTTTTGCTTCGCGCATGATTATCTGTCTTTTTGTTACATTAGATGAGGTAGTACACATTTTTTTAATGATTTCTTTGTCGCAAAAATATAAAATTAGTATAAAATAGAAGTTTAATTTTTGCTCTTTTTTAGAAGAAAGATTGCACTTTATAGACGAATTCCATCCATACCCAATAGCGGATGGCTTTTCCGATGAACATAGAGATGGCCACAATCCAAACATTGGCGCGTAAATAACCAAGGGCTACTGCGATGAAATCGCCGATGCCGGGCAGAAAAACGAAGAAGCCCATCCATGAGCCTTTCCCCTTGATCCATTCTTGTACTTTGTGAAGTTTTTCGGCATCGAGCTTCAAGTATTTCTCAATCCACTCAGTCTTGCCCAACATCCCAAGCCAATAACAACTCATGCCTCCCAAGAAATTGCCCAATGTGGCGGCAATCATACAGGCCCAATAGGAAGAGCCGGCCAACAATACGCCGGTCAATACCACTTCGCTGCTGAAGGGTAAGATGGTGGCGGCCAAAAAGGAGGCGATGAAGACGCCTATATATCCGTAAGCGATTAGAAATTCCATAATCGAAGAAGTAATAAAACAATCAAAACAATGACCGACAAATGAAACAACCAGCGAGTGTAACGGTTGCGGACAATCGTATAAAAATGGCCAATCAAGATAGAGGCTGGAAAACAAGCTATTTGTAAAAATTCCTCTGATGACTGCTCATAAAGGAAATAGAGTGCAAACGATGAGAGGGCCAATACGATCAGAAACGAAAGAAATTCGCGTGTTCGTAAGTTGTCTTCATATTCATGCGTCAATATATTGCCCGAAGCGACCAATGTCATGCCGATGGTATAGCCGATGGTTAACCAATCGGTGAAACTATTCCCTGAAATACTCAATGGACGGAGCTTTACCAACGAGTCGAAAGCTGCAAACAATGAGATGTTTTGTTGCCATACACTGTAACAATAGAAGAACCAGGCAATGACAACAATACCCAACAGGCTGGATAGAAATGTTCTGAAGGTCAATGATTTGAATTTGTACATGCCGTACCAAAACAGGGGGAAGAACCAAAGAATATAACTCCATAACAAACTCCCTGTCGCCAATATCAAGCTGGCATTGAAGATATTCCGCTGACAATCTATGTCATGATAGGAAATGAACAGGTAATAAATGGCCAAAATCAAAAAGAATACACCGAAAGAAGTGGACTTCAATGGCAAGAAATCGAGGTTCGTGCTGATCAGCAATATGTAAATCATGACCGGCAACAATGTCCGCTCACGAATAAGCATCAGCACATAGTTGGCGCGGTGAATCATGAATGCCCCTCCAATCATGAGGAGAAATCCCATGGTATATGTCAAAGGTTTCCCCGGCAAGTAGGAGCAGAGCATATTCCACAGAGCGGGAGCGGTCACTTCGCCGTAGATTGGATAGCCGACAGACTTGAGAAAGCAACTGATCCAACAGATCAAACAACCGATACACAAGTAAAAAAGTGTACCGGTGCTGATGGGTTGATTCCTATTGTTGGAGCGGAGCATAGTCGAACTGTTTTTATATTGTGCAAAATCCTCTGCAAAGGTAAAAATTTTCTACAACTAAAAATAATAAGCGGGTACGACGAATGGAATATTGCGTCCGTACCCGCTTAAACTATCTTTTTAGGATCAATTATAAATCGAATCCAATGTCGCTACGGAAGTATTTCTTTTCAAACTGAATAGCTTTGGCACCGGCAAATGATTTGGCCAAGGCCTCTTCTTTTGTTGTGCCGTATGAGCTGACGGCAATCACGCGGCCGCCATTGGTTTTGATTTCGCCATCTGCCTCTTTTGTTCCGGCATGGAAGAGGATGTTCTCGGGCGATACCTTGTCGAATCCGGTAATGGTCTTGCCTTTTTCGTATGCTTCAGGATAGCCTCCACTTACCAACATGACGGTTACAGCCGCACGTGGGTCTTGGATTAGAATACGTGAAGCCAAATCGTGGTGAGCAATACCCTCTAACAATTCGACTAAATCGCTTTGAATACGAAGCATGACAACCTCTGTTTCAGGATCTCCCATGCGACAGTTGTATTCGATAACCATCGGTTCGTTCTTGACATTGATTAATCCTAAGAAGATGAAGCCGGCATAGTCTAAGCCTTCTTCTGCCAAACCTTTTACCGTCGGGCGGATAATACGCTCTTCTACTTTCTGCATGAACTCTGCATCGGCAAATGGAACGGGCGAAACGGCACCCATTCCGCCTGTATTCAAACCGGTATTACCTTCACCGATACGTTTGTAATCCTTGGCTACCGGCAAGATTTTATAGTCTTTTCCGTCTGTAACGACAAAGACAGAGCACTCAATACCGTCCAAGAATTCCTCAATGACAACGGTCTTGCTGGCATCGCCAAACATGCCTTGCAGCATCTCGCTCAGCTCTTTTTTTGCTTCTTCCAAGCTGTCGATGATCAAAACCCCCTTACCGGCAGCCAACCCATCGGCCTTCAATACGTAAGGTGCTTGCAATGTCTCCAAGAAAGCCAATCCCTCTTCCAAGTTTTCAGCGGTGATACTCTTGTATTGTGCTGTCGGAATGTGGTGGCGCATCATGAATGCTTTTGCGAAGTCTTTGCTCCCTTCCAGTTGTGCACCGGCCTTGCTTGGGCCGATTACAGGAATGGATGCTAACTGAACATCATTTTTGAAATAGTCGTAGATGCCTTTGACTAATGGATCTTCCGGTCCTACTACTACCATTTCTACCTGATGAGACAAGACAAAATCCTTGATAGCAGAGAAATCGTCGGCTTTGATATCGACGTTTGTTCCAACCTGCGCTGTTCCTGCATTACCGGGAGCAATGAATAACTTGTCTACTTTCGAACTCTTGGCTATTTTCCATGCGATGGCATGTTCACGGCCGCCCGAGCCTAATAAAAGGATGTTCATTTTCGTTATAGTTTAAATCTTTCGTTTATCGTTTTAAATAATCATCAAAGTATCGGGTGATCTTCTCGTGTAAATGCGGACGATCTTTCCCGATCACATTATGTTCATGGCCGGGGTATACGAAATAGTCGGGATAAGTATTGGCTTCCACACACGCTTTTAGGAATCCCAAACTATGCTGCCATACGACTACCGGGTCAATATCCCCATGGATCAAGAGCAGGTGCCCTTTTAAATTCTTGGCTTTCAGCTTTAGATTGGAACCTTTATACCCCTCTGCATTGTCTTGAGGACGATCCATATATCGTTCGCCATACATGATTTCGTAATTGCTCCAGTCGATGACGGGTCCACCTGCTACTCCTACTTTGAAGAGATCCGGGTATGAACACATCAAATTAGTCGTCATGAATCCGCCGAAACTCCATCCATGAACTCCGATACGGTCGGCATCTACATAGGGTTTGCTCTTGAGGAATTCAACTCCTTTCACTTGGTCTGCCATTTCATTGACACCAAGATTACGGTGAATGATGCTTTCAAAAGCATGTCCTCTATTGGCCGATCCGCGACTGTCAACCGTGAAAATAACATAACCTCTTCGGGCCATGTAGATATCCCATCCGCTGACGCCTCCCATCCATCCGCCGGTTACCAACTGAGCGTGGGGGCCGCCGTAGACATAGACGATGGTCGGATATTTTTGTGTACTGTCCATATTCAACGGCTTGACCAAGAAATAGTTCAGATCGGTCACACCATCTGCCGCTTTGATCGTGCCCCGTTCAACTTGTGGCATATCATATCCTTCGTAAGGGTTCTTGGCTGTCAACAAATTGTTCAGTACAGTTGCTTTCTTTGTCTCTACCAAATTGATTTTTCGTGGAATACTCCATGAAGAGTAGCTGTCCAACAAATATTTTCCCGATGGGCTTATCATGGCAGAGTGAACACCATTCCCGACGTTTGCTTCTTGGTTAAGACAAACGGTCGTTCCTTTCTTTATGTTCAGTTGCCAATTGGTTATGCAAAGAGGAGAGGGGGCCAATGAACTGGATGGATGCGTTTGGGTGGCCGTATAATAGAGGTTTTCTCCTTTGGCATCGAATCCATTAACCGACAATACAACCCATTCTCCTTTCGTGAGTTGCTTCAATAACTCCCCTTTTGTATTGTAAAGGTAGAGATGATTGAAGCCATCCCGCTCACTTTGCCAGATGAATTGTTCGGAATTATTCGGAAGGAAGAGTAGGGGATGTTGAGGTTCTACATACTTCTCGTCTTTCTCCGTAAAGAGAACTGCCTCACGTTTCCCTGTCACGGCCGAATAGCAAACCAAATTCATCTCGTTCTGGTCGCGATTTAGCTCTGCAATGTAAATGTGTTGCTCGTCAGGACTCCACGAGATATTGGTCAGATATTTCTCTTTGGGGAGGCCTGTATTCAACCAAATGGTAGTCCCTTCTTTCATGTTGTAAACACCAACCGTTACATGGTGGCTCTTCATTCCGGCCATTGGATACTTGTGTGGCTGCGATTCTGCAATACGAGCATCGATATTGACGAAGGGATAGTCGGCTACCATGCTCTCGTCCATACGGTAGAAAGCCAAGGCTGAGCCTTTGGGCGACCAAAAGATTCCTTTGTGGATGCCGAATTCGTTTTGATGGACAGAGGTGCCGCATACAATACCTTCGGCTGTCTCATGCGTGATTTCAATTTGCTTTTGATCGGGGGTCAATACCTTTAGATTCTGTCCTTCTGTAAAAGCAAGATGTTGATTGGCCGTGCAATAGTCATAGTTTTTCCATTCCTTTTGCAAAGCGTAATCTGCAACGATCTGCCGTGTCGTATAATTATAATGTATACGATGCTGCTGAGCTATGAAAGCCACCACGGGTTCGCCCTGAACAAGGACGGTGAAACGGGGTAAAGTGCCCACGTTCTTCAGTCCTGCACCTTGCAAAGCTTCATTCAATTCGCTACGTGTCAAAGCAACCGTGCTGACTTTCGGCTTGGAAGGGTTCACCATCATGAGACTATCCCCTTTGGCATAGATATAGTTGTCACCATTCCATTGCAGTTGAGCTATATTCTTCGGGACGAAGCGCATATAGTTTTTCCCGCCGGAGATTAGATCTTGCAGCGTAAGTTCTTTCTCTTGTGCGAAGATTGTCATAGGCAAAAGAAATAAGCAGAGAATAAGAGGCTTAATCTTCATGGAAGCGTCCTTTCTTTTTGTTGCCGAATGACGACGAGCGTTTGTCGAAGCGTTTCCGGTCGTTGTTTTCGTGATAACGCATTTTGGCCGGACGTTTTTCGCTATATCGTCCGCTCTTGAATGAATCATCCTCATCACGATGAGCGGCTGCAAACCTACGCTCCGGGCGATCTGTTTTGTTTCTTCTTCCTGCGAAGTTCCGTTCTCGTTCGCGGTCTTTTCTTGGTAATCTGCGTTGTTCTTCCGGTTGATTGGCCAAAAATTCTTTTTTCTTGCCTTCGAACATTTCATATTCACGATATTCGCATTCCAACGATCCGTTCATCAGTTTGAGTCGTTCCGTCGGGTGAAGGCCGATCTTCTCGAAGCACTCATCCTTATAACTGAGAATCCATGCTTTATAACCGGGGAAGACATGCTTCAAACGTTCGCCGATCATATTGTATAAACCCAACAAATCACGGCTTGAAATACGTTCGCCATAAGGTGGATTGGTTACCAATATGCCCGGCTGAGGCGCTTCTGTAAACTGCTGGAAAGGTTTTGTTTCCAGTTCGATGTATTTCATCAAGCCGGCGCTGCGGATATTGTCTCGGGCAATATCGATGGCCTGTTGCGAGATATCGGAACCATAGCATTTGAATTTGAAATCACGTTCTTGGCTATCGTCGTTATAGATGCGGTCAAACATCTCTTCGTCATAGTCGATCCATTTTTGGAAAGCAAACTCCTTGCGGTAGATACCCGGGGCAATGTTGAGGGCGATCATGGCGGCCTCGATCAGCAATGTTCCCGATCCACACATGGGATCGACGAAGTTGGATTCGCCTTTCCATCCCGTCAGCATGATCATCCCGGCGGCCAATACCTCGTTCAGTGGAGCTTCTGTCTGCGCTACACGGTAGCCGCGTTTGTGAAGGCTCTCGCCCGAACTGTCGATTGATAACGTACAGTCGTTGTGTGAGATATGTATATTGATGTAGAGATCAGGATTGTTCACACGGACAGACGGACGCTTGTGGAGCTTCTCCATGAAGTAATCCACGATGGCATCTTTTGTTCGGTAAGCAACAAACTTGGAGTGGTTGAAATCTTCCGAGTAGATTACGGAGTCAATTGCAAATGTTTTGTCCAAAGTCAGGTACTTTTCCCATTCTACTTTTTTAACCTCTTTGTAAACAGTGTCGGCATCTTTTGCCTTGAAATGATAGATGGGTTTCAAGATGCGCAATGCGGTACGACAATAGAAGTTTGCCTTATACAGTAACTCTTTGTCACCTGTAAAGGAAACCATACGGCGACCTATCTGCAAATCGTTGGCACCCAGTGCTGTTAATTCGCCTGCCAAAACGTCTTCCAACCCGCAAAGGGTTTTAGCCACCATTTCAAATGTCTCTTCCATTGTTATTTGTATCTACGATTTTTGATATATGATTATGATTTTTGTCTTTGCTCGTTGTATTGTATTGATGCACAGCTTCGCCTGCTTTTACGTCGTGCGTGAGCCATACATTGCCGAAAATGGTTGCCCCATCGCCGATATGAATGTGTCCGATCAATGTCGAGTTCGAGTAGATCGTCACATAGTTTCCGATGATAGGATGGCGGGCCACCCCGCGGATTGCATTCCCATTCTCGTCAGGCGGCAGTTTCTCTCCTGCCAAACTGACCCCTTGAAAGATCCGTACATGGTCGCCGATCACACTCGTTTCGCCGATCACGGTTCCCGTTCCATGGTCAATTGAAAAATGATGTCCTATACATGCTCCCGGATGAATGTCAATGCCCGTTTCCGAATGTGCTTGCTCTGTGATGATCCGAGGGATATAGGGCACTCCCAATTTATAGAGTTGGTGTGCAATTCGATAGTTGCCTATTGCTCGAAAGCCGGGATAGCAGAAGATGACTTCGCCCATGTTTTGGGCTGCAGGGTCGCCGTTGTAAGTGGCTTCCGCATCGGTTGCCAGCAATTCTCGCAGAAGGGGCAGTGTCGTTATAAACTGTTCGGATAAGTTTTTCGCCTTTTTGGCGATATCTTCGACACATGTCTCCTGCAACACATCCGCAAAACAGAGCCCGGCCTGTATCTCTTTTGAGAGCAAGGCGTGCAATGTTTCTACCATCACCCCCGTATGAAACTTGATCGTTTGCTTGTTGATATGGGCAGACCCATAATAGCCGGGGAAAAGAATGGCCCGACACAAGTCTATGATCTGCTTCATTATCTTGGCCGAAGGCAAAGACTCTTCGTCTCGGCAACTGTGAAAAAGCCGTTGGTAAGACGATTCGTTGGCCAGCAGGCCTACGGTTTTACTAAGCAGTGTGTCGGTCGGTGATGTTCCCATCTGTGGCAAGGGATTACCAAAGTATAGATACTCTGAATGTCAAATCGCCTGGTTTTTGATCCATGTAGAAATCACTGTATGTTGCATAGAACGCTACATAACCCGGACTGTAATCGTAGGTATAGGTTTCGGTCCATGTATTTCCTTCGCTGTTTTGCCGATGCAATACGAAAGGCAGCGGAGTCAGCGTCTCAGTAGTCCCTACAGTTGTATATAGATGTCCCAATACGATACCGTTTTCGTATACGTTCTTGGTAAGTTCGTCCCATGAAAATTCATACATATAGCAAGGGTTTCCGTCGACATAGTCGATCAGTTTCCAATCGTTGCTCTTAACTTCCATCGTCACGTTGCGCCAACCCTCTACTGTACTGTCCCCTCTTTCGCCTTGTGGTCCCATAGGCCCTTCCGGCCCTACCGGTCCTTCGCATGAAGCAAAGGCGACCAACAACATGAGTAGTCCTAATATCTTTTTCATCTTATGCTTTGTTGATGATTATTCCGCAAATATAATAAACTTTTGTCATCCAATTGTCAATCAATTAAATTTTTATTGCAAGAATGAAAAAGTTATTTACGAGCTGTGATATGGAAGCATCCTTGCTTGCGTTCGTGCTTGATGTAGCACCGATCGTTCTTCCTTAGATCGCGCAATACCATGGCCAGCACCATCTTCAACCGCTCCTTGTCGATAGAAAGGGTGTCGCTTTCGTCTACTTTCGTGTAGCGAACCCACGATACGTCGAACGTCGTACCGTATTGGTGTGCCGAGTTGGCGGACGAATTGCGGTTCCGTTTGCGCAAGTTTGTCACATCGGCCACTGTTCGGGTCACGCTCGTTACCTTGATCCGATAGATGGGAGCGTTCAACTGTTCGAGCGAATCTTGAAAATTACGCCCGATCTCTTCGAGCAGATCGGCTGCTTCGGGTATAAGGAATGGAATCGAGTGGGTCAAATCTTCCACTTCGTAGTATTTGTTCGATTCGATCTCCTCCATCTTTCGCGAGGCATGTTTGGCTTCTTCGCGCGACGAGATCGGTTTGATTCCAATCTTGGTAGCCTCGGCCAAGTGTACATCATTCAGGTCGTTGAAGTCGCGGTTATAACTACCGTTATACCAAATTCGTTTCAACTCGCCCCGCTTTTGCTTGCACGAATTGAAACCTGTCAAAGTAAGTATCGCCACGAGTGCGATCAGCCAGTTGCATGTCCGTCCCATTCTGTCTTTTTGTTTGGAAGACAAATTTACGTTATAATTTTCAACTTGGAAAGGGGTTCAAACAACTTCTTTGGAGAAAAAATCAATAGCCGGAGAACAAGCCGAAAGAAACATCTCTGTTTTGCAAAAGTTTCTCCCGAGAAAACTGCAGTTCATTCGGGGGAAAACCAGAGTTCACTCCCGAGAAAACTTTTCAGAACTCGATAGGGTTAGAAAGAAAGCCCCGAAACTTTCATGACAAAGTCCCAGGGCTTCTCTCAATATATTATTGGCAAAACAAAATCAAATCTATTATTTTTCGGAAAGTTCTCGTTTTTTTGAGCCTCTTGGCAGCAGGGTCTTGACTCCCAACACGACACCGGTCAAGCAGACGATGGCGCAGCCGGAGCATAATATCCACAAGCATCCTTTCCATAAGAGCGGATGGGCTCGCAAAGCATCAATGTCTAAATAATGTATGCCGTTGAACATCCACTTGCGAATCATCTTGTTTTTCGTCAGATAGCGAACATAACCTGTTGTGGGGTCGACATAATAACGGGTTTTGTCGGCATCGTCGATTTCAATTTTATAGACAGGAAGCGACAAGTCAAGCCGACGTACATAGTAATTGTCGTACGTCTCCATGTGCGAAATCTTCATTTTGACATCCTCACCATGGGCTTTTTTCACGCCGTCAATAATCGTCGATTCGGGTATTTGCAAGATCTTCACTTCATGGGTCGAGGCATCAATATAGCGTTCGTTGCTGCCTTCCACGATCCGATAGGTAGGGATCGTGCCGAAATGGGTCCATTCCACCTCTTTCAAGTTGGGGTAGGCTGTTTTCAACGCTCTGTAATCTAATTGATAACTGTCGAGTGAAGGATTGTTGCGGCCCCAAAATTTCGATGAACTGAAGAAGTAGTTCCCTTCCATCGGTGCAATCCATTTCGGAATGCGTTGCATCGAAAATATACCGCTGGTGGCCCATCCGATCAAGAAAAGACCGAACAGCATACCGAAGAAATAGTGCCAACGATACCATTTTTTCTTGTATGGGTTGTGAATGGCATGCTTCCGACGGTAAGTGTTTACCAATAGATAAAACCCTAACACCCAACCGGATATTGCTGCAATCAAACAAATGCTGCTGACAATTGAGATGCTCTTTTTCCATCTGTCTACATCCGTGCGAATAGGGGTTATATAGAATTTATGAGGGATTGCACCAACCCATGCCCAAAAGCGTTCGCTTCGGGTGGAAAGTTGCTGCGGCTCGCCATTCACCCCCGATATAAACAGTTCGTGTTTCTCCTTATCGTCGAAATAGAACTTGTAGAGTGGCATCAGTTCATCATATTTCGAATACAGCACCCATTGCTCACGTTTGTGTAACGTATCCACCCGAATAATTGGAGCATAAAACCAATGACGGGCCACAGCTTGCACTGTTTCGAATGTGATCGGCTTGACAACTTCAAGGGTATCCGCATTGAGTACGTAAGTACTGTCGGCGGTTTTGGCTGTAAACAACGTTTGTCCTTGGAACTCTTTTACAGACAGCTGCTTGATGGGTTCTCCCACTCGTTCTTCGATGGACCGGACAGATGGCAATGAAGAAGGAAGTTCCTCTTTCATCTCATTATTCAGATCCTCCGGCAGTCGGGGATATGAGTGATAAAGCAATACTAAACCCGTTACGAACCACATCAAGAAAAACAAAGAAATGGCTGTTCCGGTTATCTTATGCAGTTTGAATAAAAATGAAACTCCCTTCTTCATTTTTTCTGAATTATTGTTTGTTAGCTTTTGTCATTGGGACGAGGCGGAAGAATTCATATCCTTCTTTGATCGTCAAACCTTTTACAACATCACCGGTCTTGATGTCATAGATATAGATTGCCGGCGATTCTGATTCAGGATTCGTACCGATATAAGCTTTGTCGCCTACAACAGCATGGCGCTGAGACCATTGTCCCGAACAGAATGGAAGCGGGCTGCCGTTGTACATGATATCACTCAAATTGTCGGAAGCGATATCCCAAATAGCATAATAACAGTTGTAACCGCCACTGCTTCCCCATCCTGCGTGGGTGTGGGTCGGGTCGATGATGTAAAGCAATACTTTGCCGTTTGTCAAATATGAGCAAGAAACGATTTTACCCGTCTTGCCGCTGTAGCCTTTATAGCTTTCGTCTACCTTGAATTCTCCTTTCTTGATACGGATGAAGCGAGCCTCTTTTTCAGGGTAGTCGATTTCGATGTCGCAAGAAAGATAGAGGTGTCCGTTTTCGTCGAAGAATGTTTTCTCTTGCAGCAACTCACCGTATGCCGTTCCGCCCATGTAGAATCCGTCGGCACTCTTCTCTTCTTCGAGAGAGATGGTCTCTTCTCCAATCACGCTCATGTCTTCCGCTTTGATGAAAGCCACATAGAAAGAACGGGCATCATAGTCGGCTTTCTTGCGTTGGAAGAAATAGATCAGTGTCCCATCGGACTGGCGATAGCGCAAAATACCGGATGTGCTGAATTGGCCACCCTCTGCAATTTCAATAGGCAGTGTGCCTTCTGCCAAAATAGACATATCCGTTGTATTCAATTTTGTCCAAATAATTTGGTTCTTTTTACCATTGGCGGACATGATTATCAATGTGTTGTCGTCCAACCATGCGTGGGTATAACGATAGGTTTGGTATGTGTTGTCGCCATAAGGACGCTCTTTTACGGCACTCCATTCGTTGTCATAAATCAAATACTTCGAGAAACGGTCGTTCGAAACAGGGATCTGATAATAATATCCATCTTTGAAAGTTGTCTCTTCTTGCAGATAACCGGTCAACTCTACTCCTTTGTTTGTGAAATCAAGAGGCGTGTCGCTTGCCTCCAGACTTGTTACATTTTGCACCAAAATCTGACGATCGGCCGAGGTCTTGCCGACTCTCACCCAAATGTCGTAGTAATCGGCACTACTGATCTTGTCATTTTCTTTATCAGCTTCATTCTCTTTTTCATCCGGAGTAGGCGTTGGATCATCCTCATCCGAGCACGCATTGAATGTAAGCGTGCAGAAGGCTGCCAAGAAGGTCAGCGCAAACAATTTAATCTTTTTCATCTTCTCTTTATTATTGGTTTATAAAAAGTCTAAACTTACAGGCAAATGAACGACCGGGCTTTTGAAGCATGAAATTATCATACAAGGCTTTGTCGAACAAGTTGTTGCATTCCATTGTAACATTATACCGCCCTTTATTCCATGAGTAGGATATGGCGGCATTGTGTTGGTGTTGGGTCGGAATTATTGACTTGCCTTCCAAAGCTCCATATGCTTCCCATGTGAGATAGAACCAGTGGACGTACTGATAGTTGTAGCCGATTCGTAGTTTGTCGCTTTTCGAGAAAAGACGATGAAAATAGAGATCCATGTCGAAATTTCCGAAGAGCCATGGACGATTCGGTATCTTGTTTTTGTATGTAATGGACGGTTTCCCACTTTCGAGGGTCTTGTTCATGTCGAGTGCTTCCTGATAGCTTGCATTTATTCCGAGGTGAAGGATATCGGCATAGTCGTACTTGACTTCGCCCTCAATACCTTTGATGAAGACGCTCGACTCGTTATTGTATTGCAATAACCCCTCCTTTTCTGAAATGACGGCACGGATGTAGTCGTCTGCATCTCGGATGAAACCATTCATTTCGTAGTTCAGTTGGTGGCTACCCTTCCAACGGGCTGTTCCATACATTCCTATATTATAGTTTTCACTGCTTTCGGGTTTCAATGCCACGTTCGCGATGACCGTTGTTCCGTTACCCAACAATTCTCGGGCGAGTGGCAGACGGACGCTGTGCTCATACGACACTTTGAGGGCGAACTCATCCCAAAAAGCATAACGGACTGCCGCACCATATCCCCAATAATCTTTTGTTGTTGAGGAAGGGACCTTGTTTGAGTTGGTCAACCAATACAAGTCTTGCTGCTCAATCTCGACATGATTGATATAATTCTTCACGAAGAACGAGTTGTTCATGCGGCTTTCGAAGAATGATTGGTTGTAGGAGAAGCCGATATTGTGCTTTGCCAGAAGATCGTTCGACGGGTCGAAATCGCTATCCACATCGTCGTATCGGTTGTTGCCTGTGCGATTCAGCAAATAGTTTAAGTTAAGAGAATGGTGCTCATTCAGCGGATAATCCAAATTTCCTCGGACAATAGTGAGAGGACGCTTGTAATGTCGCATAGAGCGGTCGCGACCTGTTATCTCATTTCGTGAAGATTCGATGTAATTGCCGTTCCAATCATACTTGCGAAAAGCGGTATCAACTGTCAATGAATGATCCCACGTATGTGAAAGAGATGCGTTTAGATGGAGATTTTCCACGAATAAATTCTTCTTGTTGTAGCGGGCCGACAGATTCCAAGCGTCTGATCGGCGTTCGGCTTCTCCATATACTTTGCTCTGAAGGGAGCCGGTTTGGATCTCTTTGTTCACTTTCGAATAGGAGGCAGAAACGAAGAAAGCATCCGCCCATGGTTTGTTGGCCCAGCCCGCTTCGACTTGTCCTAATAAGGAGAAGTAGTCGTCGTGGAAGCGTTTGCGTTTGGACATGACGTAAGCACCTTGACTTTCGTCCCAGACTTCGACCGATTTCATCATATAATCGTTTTTCGAATAGTTAAGGCCGAGGGTTGGTTTGATAAGCAACCCCGTTTTTTTCTCTACAAACTGGGCATTGAAGTCGAATTTATGGGTGTGATATGAGCCAATACTGTACGAAGCATCCACATAATTTCGCTTTTCTTGCTTCGTGATGATGTTGACGGCTCCGCCCAATGCATCGGCTCCCAAATAGGAGGGGACTACACCTTTATATATTTCCACGCGATCAATCAAGTTGACAGGAAGGTTGGAAAGATTCACTCCCGAGCCCTTCGACGACAAGGGCATCCCATCAATAAAGTAACGGATCGAGTTGCCTGACATCCCATTGATGGTCAGCTCGAAATCAGATCCGACTCCTCCCTCCTCGCGGATACGGATGCCAGACGTACGGTTCACGATACTGCTCAGATTGGATGAGGTGTTTACAAACGATTGCACACTAAGGGCATTGGTGGCAAATGCGCTTTCGCGTACTTTCTGTGCGCTGCTTTTCCCATATACGTGTACTGATTCCAAATTAACGGAGCTCTCTTTCAATACAACGTTGAGCCGCTTGTTTGCTTGGATGTCGACCGTCACCTCTTTGGATGCATAGCCTATTTTCGAAATAGCCAACACCTGTTTTCCAGAGCTCATATATAATGTATATACACCTCTCTCGTCTGTGTATGTTCCATTGGCACTGTTCTTTACGGCAATGGCAGCGGCATATACAGGCTCCCCGTTCTCGTCGGTGATGGTACCGGAGAGTGTAAAGTTGGTTTGAGCAAAAACCATTATATTCGCACATAGCAATAATAGTAAGGTCGCAATACTTGTTGTCCTCATTTTATCCGTTTATTACATAACAATAAGGCTTTTGGGGAAAATACAACAGAACGCATGAATGAAGGTAGTCTCCTAATGGATTTTTTTAAATAGGGACTTGTCTTGAATGTAGTGTATCTGAGGCTTTTATTACCCGAAAGCCTTGAAAAATAATGATATTGGCAGGTCTTCTGGCTTGCTCCATCCTTGAACGCCTTCCCGTTTTCTTCTGAAACAGTGGCAAAGATTATCAA
>CAVJQR010000034.1:9769-18559 GCA_963651605.1 Agathobaculum sp. | reverse complement strand
GAAAACTGCAGTTCGCTCCCGAGAAAACTTTTCGAAACTGCCGAATGCTTTTTTCATGTATGCTTATCTTTTTTCAGAAGATAGCAGAGATAGCCCAATTTATAGAAGGCGAAAAAGGAGAGTAGTGGGTGGTTGCTCATCAGATTATGACGTAGAAGTGGGAGACTCATGCGGAAAACAGCCGCAGTCAATGCCGTCAGATGATATTTTTCGAGACAACTTTGCCACTGCAGCAGCCGAATGTAGGACTTCATGCTGTCGAGGTGTGGCAGCAGATTCTCTATCGAACGCTCAATCTTTTGCAGATAATCGGCAGCCGAATCCATCGTCTGGTGATAGACCGGATTGTCGATATGAAGAAGTGGTACCAGTTGCTTTTGCAAGCGGATGCCGAAGTTGCAATCCTCATATCCAAAGTGCATATGTTCATCGAATCGAACTTGTTTAAATATCTCTTTATCAGCCAGAAAACACATGCTGATGAACTGGGCATAGGGCCGTTTGTTTCGTTCCGCGGCAGTACGTTCTTCCACATGAATGCCGTACTGATAGCGCAACGCGCACATCGGCGGATGGGCTGTCCGTTGGTATACAAATCCGCCGCAGATGATGCTCCTTTTCCGTGCGGCTTGCAAGTATTTATGCAAGAAGTCGGACGAAGTAGGGAAGGTGTCGGCATCCATTAGCAAGCAATATGGGTAGCGGGCTTCCTCGACCAAGAAGTTGCGTATTTTGGCTGGTCCTATGTTTGTGGGCAAAGCAACGAAACGGCAATGTGCGATGGAGGGCAACTCTTTATAGTTTGCCTGCACTTCGTCGGTGGAGTGGTCGTCGGCCACGATAATTTCGAAAGGAACGTTTTCGGCCGTTGCCTGTCGGTGCATCTCGTTTATCAACGGACGACAATCGAAGTTGTAGGTCGGAATCAAAATCGAGATCATAGGCCACTACTTTTTATATTGTTCAAACAATCGGACAAACTGCTGTGCTTGCTCTTTTCGTGAGTAGAGCTTCAGGCTATCTTTCAAGATGTTGGACGAAGTGTATCCTTGCTTACACCACATGTCGAACGTAGCTTGCAGGAAGTCGCACACCTCTTTTACGGTGCCGGCTGCGATGCCTGCGTTGGTGTTTCGCAACACTTGCTCCAGTACTCCCTCATCGTTGCGGACGCAAAGAATCGGCTTTTCCACGGCAAGCGACTCAAATAGTTTGGTAGTCATGACCCCTTTGGGGCCGGCTCCTGCCGACTTGTTGGTGAGAAGAAGAAGCACCGAACTGCTATTCAATACGGAGGGTATCTCTGAGGCCGGAACATATCCTTTCATCTCCATAAACTCTTCGACGCCATGCCGTTGGGCTTCTGTTTCAATCACTTTCCACGATGCTTCATCGACATACCAATAGACGCGGCAGAAGTCGGGCGAGAGAATGCCCTGTAGTTGAAGACTTTTCAATCCTTTGAAGAAAAGCAACGGGTCGCGCATGGCCGTACTCAGCAGCCGCCCTGTATAAGTGATGATGAAGCGGTCCGTCTTCTTCTGCTCCGGATGGAACAGTTCGGGGTCATAACCGTTGTAAATCAGATGTGTTTGCGGGTTGAATTGTTGCAACCATTGCTGATGCCATTCGGAAACCGTCGTTACGCAAGCTGCTTTCTTGAGGATTCGATTGCGAATACGCAAGTTCTTTTGTTTGAATCGTTTGATGATCCAATTTTTTAGAATAGGGATATTCGGCAACGCATGACTGATAAATTCATTGCCGCTATACTGTTCGATGATATCACGCAAGTCAACAATGAGCGGAAGATGATACTTCTCGGCCAATTGCTCGGCAGCCGGTAGCGGAAAGGTGCGGTAACTGCTGCAAAGAATCAAGTCGAATGGCTGTTGTTGCAAGAGTTGTTCGGCTCGTTGTGCCAACTGTCGGCTCTTTTTGTCGGTAAAAAGCGAGCAAAAATGGAGATAAATCCAACGTAATTTGTTGAGAATTTTGTTGTTGGATGGGTAGTAGTTGACCGTATGCACTTCACAAATATCTGCCAAAAATTGGAAGTTACAAGCCGCAACCTTCTCCGACACAACGACGGGTGTCCAATCTGTTTGTGCCAAGTACTTGCAAAGGTAGCCCATTCGCGGGCCAAAGGCAGGCGGAAAAAGGTCGCATAAGATCAATACTCGTTTCATAACAATGCTACTATCTTGCGGGCGGTGTTCCCATCGCCATATTCATAAATCTCTTTTCGTTCGAGGTGTGTCGTCAAACAGTTCAATATTTTTTCTGTTTGATAACCAGCCAACTGATTCCATCCGGCGGTGATTGTTTCAATCCATTCCGTCTCTTCGCGAAGCGTAATGCAGGGCGTCCGATGAAAATAGGCCTCTTTTTGCACACCTCCCGAATCGGTTAATATAGTCTTGGCCGATTTCTCCAACATAACCATGTCCAAAAATCCTAAAGGTTCCGTGAAACAGATCCGAGGATGGCGCTGTAAGTCTCCGATCAATTCGTACATCTCCAAAAAACGTTTGGTACGTGGATGCAACGGAAGGATGATTCGGTCGCCACCGTCTGCAATCTTCATCAAGGCCCGGCAGATGGAGGTCAGCCGTTCTCGGCTATCTGTGTTCTCAGCCCGGTGGACAGTGCAGAGCAAGAACGTTTTCGGTTGCAGATTGAGCGACTGCAAAATGGAAGAGTGTTTCTCTGCTTCTTGACCGAAAGCTAAGGCGGCATCGAACATGATGTCGCCCACTTGATGCACTCCTTCCGTAATGTTCTCTTTTTGTAGGTTCTCTACGGCAGTTTGTGTTGGACAACAAAGCAGCGTCGCTACATGATCGGTCAGGATTCGGTTGATCTCTTCGGGCATCTCTTTGTTGAAACTTCTCAGACCGGCCTCGATATGAACGACCGGAATATGTAACTTGGCTGCCGCCAATGCACCGGCCAAGGTGGAATTGGTATCACCATAAACGACTACATAGTCGGGGCGGTTTTCCAAAAGAATCTGTTCAATGTCCATCAACATCTGTCCCGTCATGGCTCCGTGTGAATGGTTTCCGCAATGCAGTTGCCAAGTCGGTCGGAGGATTCCCATCTCTGAGAAGAAAATTTGACTCATGTTTTCGTCATAATGTTGCCCTGTGTGAATCAATTTTTCTTCAATTCGCGGTTCTCTTCCGTTGGCTTCCGAGATGGCTCGGCTAAGCATGGCCGCTTTAACAAACTGAGGCCGTGCCCCGACAATCGTTATTATTCGTTTCATATCGTCAATTCTTTAAGCAGTAAGGTGTAAAGATGGCGGTGATAGGAGCAAGGATTATTGGTGGCAAATGAGGTGTTGTGCCATAAAGTTACCACTTCTCCACCCACTTCACGAATCCTTTTGATGAGCGAAATGCAGTAGGTCAAGGCTTCTACATAGGATAGATTCATATATTGTGGATCACTTAGTGTACAATCCATGACCGTCAACGGGTGGAGTGTCAACGACGTCAGTTGTCGTGTCATTGGATTGATCCACCGAACGGCCTTGCAAGTGCCTAAGCGGAAGCCGGCCACATCGGCATAACCCATTGTAAAGTCTTCCGTTATCCCCGATTTGATCAACTTGTCGAAGTCTTCAGGTTCACGCAAACGAAGGAAATGATGGCGGTTTTTTGTGACACTTTCCATGCCCCACTCATGATCGAGAATTCTTTTCTCCTCCGGGATGAGGGATGGCCGTTCGCTTGCTTCGAAACTGCTGTGCAAGCCAAAATCAGCCCCGTTGTCGCACATGAGGTGCAACATCTGCTTCGTGTCTGTCTCCCAACGCTTATAATGCGGACGGTCGTAGTGTGATCTGCCGCCTACTTTGAGGAAGAACACCGTTTGGCATCGCTCTTGTTGTATCTTTTTTACCTTTTGATTCTCTTCCAAAATCCAGGGGAAAGTGTAATAAGGGTCGTTAGTCAAAGAGCCGGTATAGTATTTGATGGCTTTCAAGAATCCCTCTCCTTTGATGGTTTCCCGACAAAGATTGCGCAATGAACGGCAATAGAATGGGGCATCTACGTCATGTGTCAACCATATCTTGCTGAAACCGGGATTGGGCTCTCCGATGACAACCCCCACTTTTCGCAGTCGTTCACGCAATAATTTACCATATTCCTCTATGATAGGCCGATGAATGAATCCGGCTTTATAGGGCAATGACTCTTTCCCCGGGAATCTTCCGTACTTGTCACGGACAGCTCGTTTCTGAATCTCTTCGTAGCGTGTCATCAAAAAATAGCTGCTGGCAATGAGATCGGCATATAGCAACAACGTGTTTCCGTGCATGTCTTCGCGGGGAGATCCGTAGAGGAACGGAACCTTGTTCAATTCCATCAATGGAAGCCTCGGCAATGATTCGGGCGTTCCATAGATATCAATATCAAAAAAACGAGATGGAATAATGACCACCTTATACTTCGAGAACAGATTCGGATTAGAGGTATAGCCGATCATGCTCGCATAATTCATCGCACGGTCTACCCCCAATAAAAATGTTAGTATATAAGTGACAATCTGATCCATCTTGCAAAATTCTTTACTGTCAACTGTTTCTAATTCGCTTCCATTTGATGAAAGCTCGTTTACATAACGAAAGTTTACCTTTCTGTATGGAAAAATAGGGTGTTTGTCGGGCTCCAAACTCGCGGAAGAAACGTTCTACTCCCGGTAGCATCGAACCTTCGAAATCGAATCTATCCGTATAGGCCGATACGTCTTGAATGGCTTGCCACATCACCCGGCTGTGTGCGCCGGAAGCGCGTAGGGAAGGATCTCCACCACCCGCAATATAATATGCGGAAGAAGATTGCCACACCACAAATACCGCTGCATGTAAATTCCCGTCATGATCGTAAGCTCCCCACACATCTCCCTGTTGTCGTTGGCGAGAAATCTCGATCAATTGACGAAGGACGGAGGTTCCTTTCGGCATCAGTCGCTGCCGTTCGAACGACATGGCTTGAATGCGGATCAACTCATCGGCTGGTATGCCCCGGCGAATAGTGATCTGATGCTTCTCTTTTGCTTTCAAAATGTTCCGTCTGACGTTAGTTGCCATCTCATTCCACACCTGTTCGTGATTTTTGATCTCGTCGAGTAGGTAAGTGTACCGCGTGGTTTGACGGTAGCCTTCCCAATAAAATGGTAGCCAGTCGGTGATCGCATAGTGAAAATTTTGGAGGAATGTCGGGATATCTTTCAACTCTGCCACTAATTTACAAAGCAACATTTGCCGTTGTGTCAACCGACTGACAGCCTTTTGGTCGGCAGCCGATTCACGCAACCACGGCCCCATGGTCTGCGTATAGAAAGGCATGATGACGGTTCCCCTTATGGGAATAAAGAGGGGCATGGCTGCCATAATCTCCCCGGTGGAAGAGTACAGCAGCCGTGCATCCCAGTTTTTTTCGCCACAGACAATATCCAGCCACCAGTCGCGAGAGAATAACGGTATCGATTCTTCCGACTGACATAGCTTGCGATAGTCCTCCTGTGAGCGCATAGAGCAATTATCCTTTAAGCGCGTCGAAGATCAGTTGAGCCAATTCCTCGGCCAACTCAGGGTTGTCGGCAATACATTGTTTAGCTGCATCACGTCCTTGGCCCAGCTTCGAGTCGTTGTAGCTATACCACGATCCGCTCTTTTTGATGATATTCAGGTTGGTACCCAAGTCGATGATCTCGCCCGAGCGGGAGATTCCTTCGCCAAACATAATGTCGAACTCTGCTTTGCGGAATGGAGGTGCCACCTTGTTTTTTACCACTTTTACGCGAACTTGATTTCCCTTTACCTCATCGCCATCTTTCAATTGACCGATACGACGGATGTCCAAACGGACAGATGCGTAGAACTTCAGTGCATTACCGCCGGTAGTCGTCTCAGGATTACCGAATACTATACCGAGCTTGTCGCGCAACTGATTGATGAAAATGCAAGTAGTGTTGGTCTTGCTGATGGCAGCCGTCAGTTTTCGTAACGCTTGCGACATCAATCTTGCTTGCAAACCCATCTTGCTGTCGCCCATATCGCCCTCGATTTCTGCTTTAGGTGTCAAGGCTGCTACAGAGTCGATCACGATAATGTCGATTGCAGATGAGCGGATCAGCTGCTCGGCGATCTCAAGGGCTTGCTCTCCCGTGTCCGGTTGTGAGATCCAAAGATTGTCCACATCGACCCCTAACTTCTCGGCGTAGAAGCGGTCGAAGGCATGTTCGGCATCGATAAATGCTGCGATACCGCCTTGTTTCTGTGCTTCGGCAATGGCGTGGATGGCCAATGTTGTTTTACCGGATGACTCGGGGCCGTAGATTTCGATGATACGTCCCTTGGGATAGCCGCCTACTCCCAGCGCGGCATCCAAGGCGATGGAGCCGGTAGGGATTACTTCTATATTCTCTATATTCTCCTCGCCCAGTTTCATGATGGAACCTTTGCCATAGTTTTTCTCTATTTTTTCCATCGCTGCGCGCAATGCTTTCAACTTGTCTGCATTGACTGCCGGTTTAGCTGATGCGCTTTGGGCTTGCTCTTCAAATAAGTTGTCTTCCTTTGCCATTATTTATGATTGAGTATTTGGTTTGCATGATCTTTCGTTTTCACCTCTTTCGGTCCGATGATTTGTTGGATAATCCCTTGTTCATCGATAATGAAAGTGGTCCGTAGTGTCCCCATGTAGCTTTTGCCATACAGTTTTTTCTCTGCCCAAACCCCGAATGTTTGTTGCAAGGTCGTTTCCGTATCGGCTATTAAAGCGAAGGGTAGTTGCTGTTTCGCGATAAAGTTTTGGTGCGATTTAGCACTGTCTTTGCTTACGCCAACTACTTCATATCCGGCTTCTTTTAGCTGGTTGTAGCCGTCGCGGAGGCTACAGGCTTCGGCTGTACATCCCGTTGTGTTGTCTTTGGGATAGAAGTAGAGCACGAGTTTTTTCCCGAGGAAGTCGCTTGTCTTGATCGGGTTGCCGTTTTGGTCTGTCCCTAATAATTCCGGAACTTTGTCTCCAATTTGCAATGCCATACTTTTCTTGTTTTTGAATTATATGACAAATCTACAAAAAATAACCGGTTCAATCAAGTTGCATTTGACAATTTGAATCAATTTATTTTTTATGACCTCCGAAACAGGAGGCAAAGATGCGGCCTGCTTACCGCAGATGTTTGCCAAGGGTATAGGCCTGCTCCGGAAAGTTCGATGCCTCGATCATCTCACGAGTAGCAGACGAATGGGCCAATACCTGTCCGCAATCTTCCCAATGAAGGTAATGACAGATAGCTTTGTAGTGAGCTTTGAGGGCATCGAACGCCTCTTCTCCATCGGCACAAGTGGCCAGCAACATGGATTTCTTGGGATGCTTTCGCAGTTTGTCGTTGATGGCATAGAAGCGGTCAACGACTTTTTTCAGCTGGGCTGACATGCCAAAGTAATAGAGTGGCGTGACGAGTACCACTACATCTGCAGCGATAAGTTTTTCCCACATCACTTCCATGTCATCTTCTTGGATACATCGCCCCGCATTGCGTCGGCAATAGTTGCAAGCCAAACAGGGTTGCGTCACATGGAATATGGTATCGAACCGAAAGACAGTGTGCCCGGCCTCGGTTGCTCCTTCAATAAATTTGTCTGCCAATAGAGCGGAAGTTCCTTTTTTATGCGGACTTCCGGTGATCACTAAAATATTCATGTGTTTTTAGGTATGTACATTGTTTTTCTTATTCTGCCCGTCTGTCGTATGAATGTAACAGAATTGTCACACAATATTCGGCATTTCTTTTTAAATATCCAAATTTTTTGGCCATATGTCGCAATTTTTAGCATTCCATTGAGATACACTTGTAAGAAATCAAAAAAGAGAGATAAAATATATACCCGTTTGTTGAAAAAAAAGCTCCCGAACATTTTTGAAAAAGCTCGGCACCTTTTTTGAAAAAATACCCGATGATTTTTTCTGCTGTTGTGCATGAAAAAAACAGGGGTGTTGAGGAAACAAAATATTGGTATGGATGGAACAAAATATTCATGTCGTCTACAAAGATTATAATGCGTTTACAAATAATGAATTATGGCTGTGTATGGGGCATTTTGAACTTGCTCTTCTGAAAGAAAAAAGGCATAAATTTGCAACCTTTTGTTTTCTTAGTGCGTCAATATAGACAAACAGATATCCGAAAGGTGAGGAATAGTCAGACGATGGACGAAATACTTCAGCAAATAATCGAAGGTTGCCGCAAAGGGGAACGGGCTTCACAAGTGGCGTTGTATAGGCGCTATGCGAAATGGCTCTATAACATTTGTCTTCGGATTGTCATCAATCCGGCTGATGCAGAAGAGGCCATGCAAGATGCTTTTCTGAAAGCATTCGCTTCGATGGCGCACTACGAAGGCGGAGTGTTCGAGGGATGGCTGAAACAAATAGCCGTTCATGTAGCCATCGATGCCCTCCGTCGGAAGAAAGAGGAGTGGGAAGAGTTGCCGGACAACTATCCGCTGCCCGATGATAATGATGAAGCCGACGAAGAAGATGTTCACTTGCAGGTGGAAACCGTTCGAAAGGCAATTGCCGGGTTGGCAACCGGTTATCGGGTGGTGCTTTCACTCTATCTGTTTGAAGGTTACGACATGGAAGAGATTGCTTCCATCTTGCAGCTGAAACCGGCCAGCGTACGTTCGCAATACCTACGCGGCAAACAAAAATTGTTGAACATTTTGCAGCAAAAAAATGGATAAATTAAAGTCATTTATATCAGAAA
>CAVJQR010000034.1:0-9759 GCA_963651605.1 Agathobaculum sp. | reverse complement strand
GTGGAAGAGTTGCCGGAAGGCCATCTCTCACGCTTCATGACGAAGTTGGATGAAATGGAGAAGGAGGCAGAGACTACAACTGTCGTCAATGAAACATTGCGATCTGCTTCAAAGCCTCGTTTTTGGCGATGGATGGCGGTGCCGATAGCGGCGCTTTTAGCCGGAGTTTTGTTTTATATAATGTATGATAATCAGCAAAATAAAGATACAGAAACGTTAAACGCTTGCGCAATGCATACGGAGATGGACGAACTTCAAATCTATTATCGTATGCAAATGGACGAGTTGTTGATGCGAATGGAAGACGATAAGAGAGACGAATCAAACCTTGCTTTGGCCGGTTTGCTTGAAGCAGGAAAGAAAATTCGCTTGACATGCGAGCAGTTCGATGCCGAAGTGGCTCCGGCGTTGCCCTGCTCCGAAGATGGAATACAGGTGGTTAATCAGCAATATTCCAACAGTTTGAATAATATACAACGGATATACAGACAATGGCATAAGCTAAAAATGTTATAAACTGAAAAACAATATAAGGTATGAAAAAGGAATCGGTTTCTTGGCGGTGGGCTATATTATCGCTACTTTTTACGTTCTCTTTCCTCTTTTCGTCGATGGCCGGCGAGATGGAGGTCGTACGGAAGAAAGAATACAACCAATCGTATGCTGCTCAGCCCGGCAATACATTGACGATTGACAACAGGTATGGCTCCATTACGATCACACATTGGAGCAAATCAGAAGTGGCCATGCGGGTAGTGGTCGAATCGAAAGCACGCAGGGAGAGTGATGCCCAAGCCAATTTGGACCGGATCAATGTCCATTTTGCGCAGACGGGAACGCAGATCATGGCCAAGACGGAGACAAACTTCTCGCAGATTCGTAATGCGAGTCTTTCCATTCACTATTATGTGAGTATGCCCGATTGGATACATCTCGACTTGAACCAGTCGTATGGTAATATCCTATTGCCCAAAACATCCAACAATGGACGGTGTACATGCACCGTGAAGTATGGAAACATTGAGGGCGGGGTATTCTCTCAGCCGTTGAAAGTGGATTTGCGCTATGGAAATCTTCGGCTCAGTGAGGTGAATGAAGCCCGTCTTTCGCTGAAATATACCGGAAAAATGACAATCGGTAAGGCTACAAATCTCCACCTCGAATCAGCTTATTCGGATCTTTCGTTGGGCGAAGTGAAAGAGGCGGATATGGAATGCTCGTATGGAAAAGTAAAAATCGATCAAGTGACAGACTTGGAATTGGAAATCCGTTACGGAGAAGTGGCGATTGAGCGCTTGTTGAAGAGCTTCGATTGTGACAATCAGAGCTATACCGACATCAAAATATCGGAAGTGAATGAGAATTTCGAATCGATCAAGTCGGAATCGCATTACGGCAATCTGACCGTCAATGTCCCCAAGCATTCAGCGATGAAGCTATACGCTACGGGATTGAAATACGGAGATTGTGAAATCGACTCGTCATTGAATAAAACAAAGTACGAGAAAGACGAGGAAAATGTTACGGCTGAATTCAATGGCGGTGGTAGTAGTCGTATTGAATTCGACGGAGGAAAGTATGGTTCACTCATTATAAAAGCCTATTGAAAACCTCTTTGTTAATCACCATTTTTACACTTTGCTAGAGCATTGCCGGAATATTATTTCTCGGCAATGCTTCTTTTTTTTGCACTTTAAAGGAGAAACAATTCATAGTTGCTTCTGCCAATGTGCTCGCTTCAAGTAAATGAATGAGACAATACCAATGCAGGCTCCGTAGGTAAATTCGCTGAGCCACACGTAAGCTACCGGGGCATGCATATGGACGGCGAAGAACCAAATGACAAAAACATAGACGAACTGTACGATGATCTCCAAGAATAGAGCCGTGGTAGTATTGCCTGTTCCTGAGACGGCCTCGAAATAAACAAGGCCAAAGCTCATGGCGGCTACCCCTAAACAAATGACATAGAGCGAAGGAATGGCTGATGAAATAAGTGCCATGTCTTCCGTATAAACAGACAATACCTCATGGGGAAAGAGCATACACGCCAATAAAATAGGAGCCAGTAACATATAACTGAGGCGAAGGATTCGCGATAGTGCTTCATGTACAATAGATTCCTTCCCTTCACCGATCAGTCTGCTGGTCAAAGTGTTGGCTGTTGCTCCAAATGCAAAGGTCGGAATACCGATCAACATATAGACACTACGGATAATCCCCGAGATAGCAATCTGTTGTTCGCCCAGATGTTCAACCAAAACAAAGAAAAGAAACCACATGGAGAAGCTCACCAGTTTCTGAAGCATGGTCGGAAAAGAGATTCGCAAGAGCCGTTTCAGTAACCAATTTTCGACTTTATGACGGGCAAACATGGTGTATTTTTTCAGTGGCAATTGCATGAAAGTGTAGACAAAAAAGAAAATAAGAGCTGACACTTCCGCACAAACAGAAGCAATAGCGGCACCTCCTATACCCATCTTGGGCAAACCAAAGTGGCCGAATATCAAACTGTAGTCCAAAAAGATGTTGACACACGCCATGACGAGCGTCGTATAACTGATACACCGTGTATTCGAAAGCCCGATGTAAAGCGAGCGAAAGAGGAAATTGAAGCAGACAAAAAGAATCCCATAATGGCGATACTTCATGAATTCCATAGCGGCATCGTAGATGTTGGGCGACTGGATGAACCATTTCAAAGTGGGGCCTGTCAAGTAATGTTGAAAGAGAAAGAGTGAAACAGCCAGCACTCCTACGGTTAGCAATCCGTGGTGAAAGATCACTCCAATACGCTTGTATCGACCTTCCCCCAGTCGTCTGGCCACCATAATCTGGACTCCCGTGCCGAATCCCCATGCAATGGTCGAGAAGACGAAGTAGTAGATTCCGGCTACCATGGCAGCTCCCAATGCGATGCTGCTGACTCTCCCGAGGAAAGCCGTGTCGGTAATCGAAATCAATGTTTGAGCCAAGTTACCCAACATGATCGGGTAGGCGATTTTCCAAAGTGATTTATATCTGAGAAGAGTGTACATAATTCTTGTTTTTGTTATGATTCATTCGGCTATCCTTTGTAGCCAATCCAACGGACCAACTCTTTGAAGTTGGGCTTTTTGCCATACATCAGGATGCCAATTCGATAGATTTTTCCTGAAATCCATATGGCTCCCATCGCTGTTCCGTAGAGCAATATCAAAGATAGAATGTTTTGCCAAACAGGAATCTCGTAAGGCATGCGCACCATCATGACGATCGGGGACGTGAAAGGTATGAACGAACACCAAACTGCCAGCGGGCCATCGGGGTTCTCTATGCTATAAAGACCCGTGTAGAGTGCGAAGATCATGAAAATCATCATGGGCATCATGAACTGTTGTGCGTCTTCCTGTTGGTTGACTGCACTGCCGATGGCTGCAAAGAGCGAAGAATAGAGCAAGTACCCCCCGATGAAATAAAGAATAAAATTGATCCCAATCGAGGCAAAAGGAATGGATTGCAATAGCATTTGGATGTCGTTTGCCGGTAGAGCATCGCTTCCTGTCAGGGTAGATACCTGATCTAATTGTGAATTCATCATCAGCTCCGTCGTTTGCGATGAGTCTCCAAAGAACAGGAAGCTTCCATTGATGAAGAAGACAGACAATATTGCCCAAAGGAAAACTTGTGTCAATCCCACGAATCCAATTCCTGCAATCTTGCCCAACATCAAGTCGAACGGCTTGACAGACGAGATCATGATCTCTATGATTCGGTTGGTTTTCTCCTCCATCACCCCTTGCATTACGATTGAGCCGTAAATGGTGATGAACATATAGATCATCAAAGAGAGTACCAGTCCGATGATCGAGATCATTTCTGCCGAGGAATTGCTTTCCTGCCCGTTTTCATTCCACTTGACGGTCTGGACATCGAACGTCACTTTACTTTCAAGAATGATCCTTTCCAGCTCGGGAATGTTGTAGGACTCGATCTTCTCTTTTTGCAACATCTCTTTCAATTGTCTGTTGACCTCCCCTTTCATATTGAGCGGAATCTGCTTCTCAGAGTAGAGTACTGCCGCTTTTGGGTGTTGCAGTAGGTCGTCCGTGATGGAGAGTACTGCATCAATTTGCCGATCCGCCTCCTTCCGATAGTGGCTCAGATCGCTATTTGCGGCCAAAAAATGGAGCTCTTGCGTGTCGGCAAAGTGAGAAACATACTTTCCGGTCGAGTCGATTACAGCAATTCTTTTGGCTTCATCGCTCTTGATGGTGGATAGCCATAACGGCACAAACACCATGGCTGCAACGAGAAATGGCGTAAGAATGGTTATCAGCAGAAATGATTTTTTGCTGACTCGCTGAATATATTCGCGCTTGATGATTAGTCCGATTTTGCTCATACGTTTTGTCTTTCTTGGATGGTGGCGTTGCCTACTACTTGAATGAATATATCATGCATGGAAGGGACCTCTTCTGTGAAAGAAAGCACCTCGTGCTGTTTTGTCAACTCTTGAAGCAAGGCGGCATTGCTGACGGCAGGTTCCTTTTGAAGGCATACCGACACATGGCTGCTACCCTCGTGTTTTCGGCTGATCTCGTGGAAGAGATTGCTTTGCAACGGAGGCAATATTCCGTCAGACGGCAGTTGCAAGGAGAGGTGATATCGGTGTGTCTTGAAACGATTGCGCACTTGTTGAACTCCACCGGCGAGCACCACTTGCGCATGATCTATCAAGGCGATGTCATCACAAATCTCTTCGACTGACGCCATATTGTGCGTCGAAAAGATAATGGTATGCCCTTGTTCTTTCAGTTCGAGGATCTCTTGCTTGAGACGTTCGGCATTGATGGGGTCGAAGCCGCTGAACGGCTCGTCGAGAATCAGCAGTTTGGGCTCGTGAATGACTGTTATGATGAACTGCACCTTCTGCTGCATTCCTTTGGAAAGCTCCTCCAGTTTCTTGTCCCACCACGACGAGATTTCAAATTTCTCGAACCAGTGCCGCAATCGGGTGTGCGCCTCTTTGTAGCTCAGCCCTTTGAGTTGGGCAAGGTAGATAGCCTGTTCGCCTACTTTCATCTTCTTGTAGAGGCCCCGCTCTTCCGGCAGATAACCGATTTGATAGACATCATCGGGCCGGGAGAGGTGGCCGTCGAAGAGAACAGTCCCTTGGTCGGGGGCCGTGATGCGGTTGACGATGCGGATCAGAGTCGTCTTTCCTGCTCCGTTTGGCCCTAATAAACCGAACACTTTCCCCTCTGCAACGTTGATGCTTACTCCGTCGAGAGCCAAATGGGTGGCATATTTCTTGACTATATCATGCGTCTCCAGTAGGTTCATCTTATTACATTTTTACGATTATACGTTCGCCCAATCTCTTGGATAACTCTTTCTTTATCTCGTTTAGCTCCACCAGTTCGCGCAAAATGGCTTGCGTTTTGTCCACATCATCCGATTTTATGTTTTTCAACTCTTCATTTTTGTTGTTTATCATCTTCAGAATGTAGGCATCCTTGAATGCTAAAATGTCAAGATCAACGATTTGTTCCAATTTGTCGACCTCCTCGTCAAGCTTGCAGAACTTCGAATGATACTTACTCAGTTGATACTTTTCACTCATCAGTTCGACGGCAATACGGCTGATTTTCAGGTTCGAATGTGATCGAAAATAGTGCCAAGCGATGAAACCTTCCTCTTCGCAGTGATCGGCCGCCTCGTCTAACATCTGTTGTAGTATGGGCGTATAGAATCGGATGTTGTCCGTTTCCAACTCCCGGCGGATATAGTTTGCCACATGCAATATGATCCTTTGCTGCGTCTCTTCGTCAACATAATCGAACAGTACCCGCTCGCCGTAACGTACTACATAACGCATAAGTGCCAACTCATACATTTCGAATGGCGATTTGTTCTTCCTCTCTTCCGCCTCGGGTGGAACCACTGTGGGTGGAGGTGGAGATGGGACGGCTGAATCACCGTCGGAAGGATATCCACCTTCTTCAGGAGGCGGTGGAAAGTTGGGCGGTACGTCAGCCGATTGTCCATCTTCTTGAGATATCTTCGGGAGGGTATCATCTCCCAATAAATCACTGCCTGAAAAGCTTCCGGTAGAAATGAAACCGGGACCTGGTTGACGATTATTCTCTTTGCGCGAAAGCCGTATCTGGTTCACCTCGTTCAAAATATCCTGTTCGCGGAGCATCATTTTCGCACTGCACTCACGAATATATATGGAGCGGGTGATATTGTCCGGCACGATGGCAATGGTATTGATGATGTCATGGCTTAATTCTGACAATTTGATCGGATCATTGCCGGCTTCCTCCATCAAAAGCTTGGTCTTGAAACGGATGAAATCGGTTTCGTTCTCTTGAATGAATGCCGAAAATTCGCTAACGCTATGCGACCGAGCAAATGAGTCAGGATCCTCGCCGTCGGGCAGTAACACCACTTTGACGTTCATCCCTTCCGCCAACAGTAGGTCGATGCCTCGGATGGCAGCCTTGATACCTGCGGCATCCCCGTCATAGAGCACCGTGATGTTGTTCGTGAAGCGATGGATGAGGTGTATCTGTCCGAGGGTTAGGGCGGTACCTGATGAGGCCACGACGTTCTCCACTCCCGACTGATGCATGGAGATGACGTCCGTATATCCCTCAACCAAGAAGCAACGGTCGGCCTTGACAATGGCTTTTTTAGCAAAGTAGATACCATACAGTTCGTTGCTTTTGTGGTAGATTTCGCTTTCAGGCGAGTTCATATACTTGGCCCGCTTTTCGTCTCGTTTCAGTATTCGCCCGCCAAAAGCCACGATCTTTCCGCTGAGCGTATGGACAGGAAAGATGACACGCCCTTGGAAGCGGTCGGTTACACTCCCGTCTTGGTGGGCAATCACCAGTCCGGTCTTCTCAAGATACTCTTTCTTATAACCATTCTTGATGGCTTCTTGATAGAGAGCATCGCGATTTGCGAGGCTATACCCCAGTTGAAATTTGCGAATTGTCTCTTCGCGGAAGCCGCGCTCGGCAAAATAGCGCCGCCCGATGGTTTGCCCGTCAATATGGTTGTCGAGTACGGAGGTGAAATATTTCTGTGCCCAGGCATTGACAATGAACATACTGTCCCTGTCGTTGCGAGCTTGCTTCTCTTTGTCGGTCAGCTCGCGCTCATGGACCTCGATGTTATATTTTTTTGCAAGGTAGAGAAGGGCGTCGTGGTAGCTCAACTGCTCATGTTTCATGATGAACTGCACCGCCGTTCCTCCTTCCCCGCATGCGAAACATTTGCAAATGTTTTTGGAAGGGGAGACTGAGAACGAGGGCGATTTGTCGTCGTGAAACGGACAAAGTCCCCAATAGTTGACACCGCGTTTGCGCAATGTTACGAAATCCGACACAACATCTACAATGTTGGCGGCGTCAAATATTCTGTCTATAGTTGCTTTGTCGATCATCTTTTCTCACACTTTGGTGCAAAATTACGAAAAAAAGAAGTTGGGTCAAGCTGAAAAACAGAGACCAAAGGAAAGGTTTTTGTTTTTTGTAGGATGATATAAGATAAATTGGTGTCCGATATTTTGCCGTAAGCATGGAAAAGAGAGCGAGAAATGTGTATCTTTACGCCGAATTTTAAAAACTGAATCGATGAAACAAATCTCCCCTATTTTCCATAAAGCCAAGGAACTATTGCTCTTGATGGTACTATTGTTAGGTGTTGCGACTTCCGGTGTAGGGCAGACGGCTGCGTTTCCGTTGCCGGTCATCCCTTCGACGCTCACCGCACCTGCCGAGCGTGCTTCTTATCTGGTGGCTCATTATTGGGACAATTTTTCCTTTGCCGACAGTCTGCAGTATGTGAATCAAGCCGTCGAAATAGAGCAGGCATTGGTCGATTATGTGGATCTTTTCCGTTTGGTACCGACCGAGGAAGCTTGCCTTTCTTTGAAGAAAGTGATTGAGCGGGCTGATGTGACGCTCAACGGACTCTATTTCTTTTACAATACACTTGAGAAATATCTCTATGATATGGACTCACCCATACGTAACGAGTCGCTTTTTATCCCGGTGCTTGAAGCAATGGTTGCGTCTGACCGTATCTCAACAGACGACAAAATCCGCCCGACGATGCTGTTGCGTTCTGTGTCGAAGAATCGGGTAGGGAGTGAAGCCGCAGATTTTGTTTACCAATTGGCCGACAAGAGCAGCCACCGTCTTTCGGAGGTAGAGTGTCCATACACATTGTTGCTCTTCTTCGACCCGTCGTGCGATGAATGTCACCAACTGATTGAACTGTTGGCGCATGCTGATTGGTTGACGGAACGTATTGTGCAGAAGCAAGTGACGGTTTTGGCAATTTATCCCGGCGAGGAGCATAGCCTTTGGCGACAAATGCAACCGCAGATGCCATCCGATTGGATCGTAGGTCTTGATGCAGATGGCGTTATCTACGGACAAGAACTTTACGATTTGCCGGGCTTTCCATCACTCTTTCTGCTCGATGCTCAAAAACAGGTGCTATTAAAAGAAACTTCGCCCGAGGCTATTCGGCAACGATTGGCGGAGTAAAAAAACAATCATGCCCAAGCATAGAAATCTTGTTCGGTAGTTTCGAAAAGTTTTCTTGGCACAAAACTGCAGTTTTATGCCGAACAAACTGCAGTTCATTCGGGAGAAAACTGGAGTTTGCTCGGGAGAAACTTTTTCAAAACTCGGATGCTTGTTACAAATAATTGCTTATCTATCGGCATGTGTTTCCTCAAGAAGCCGCTCCGTCAGTCGGGCAAACGCAAAAGAGTCGAGCTTTTCTGTGCGAACAGGCAGAAAACAATCGGAGAGAGCTGCCGGATCAGAGAGCCGGATGCGATAGAGGGCGGCATGGAGCACTTGGTGTGAAAGCACATGTTTCAGATCAGCGACTGATGCCTCGATGGTCAGTGTGGGGGATTGGTTTCCCATCCATTTGCGAAAAGTTTCGGATTGTACCAACTCGGGCCATTCGGCCGGTGCGCTCGTCTCTATAAGAGGAAATTCGTAAAGCCCTTTCCAAATGTCGCGCCCCGTCCGTTTGTGGATCCACGTCTCACCTTTATATAGGAAGTGAAAATAGTGGAGATAACGGGTTGTTGTGGTGGTATGTTTCTGTTTAACAGGTAGTTCGTTTGCTTTTTTCAGACGTAAAGCTTCGCAATGGTCGGCCAATGGACAAGTGGCACATTCCGGGTGTTGAGGAAGACATTGCAAAGCTCCCAACTCCATGATGGCCTGGTTGTAAAGCCCCGGTTCAGAACGGTAAAGCAATTCCTGCGCCAGTTCGGCAAAGAGACGCTTCCCTTGGGTCTTGTCGATTGGAGTGTCAATGGCAAAGAGGCGGGAGAGTACACGATAGACATTGCCGTCGACCACGGCGTAAGGCTGATTCCATGCGAACGAAACAATGGCAGCAGCCGTATAGTCGCCGATGCCTTTCAAGGCTCGCACAGCGGTATAGTCTGTAGGAAACGCTCCATTGTAACGGTCGCGTATGGTGCGGGCAGTTTCGTGCAAGTTGCGTGCCCGGCTGTAATAGCCCAGTCCTTGCCATAGCTTCATCACCTCGTCGTCTGAAGCGTTTGCTAAAGATATAATGTCAGGAAAGCGATCAGTGAAACGGTTAAAATAGTCAAGTCCTTGCGCCACTCTCGTCTGCTGTAAAATAATTTCCGAGATCCAAATCCGATAGGGGTCGCGGGTGGCCCTCCAGGGTAGCACACGGCGGTTGATACGATACCAATCAAGG
>CAVJQR010000033.1:6490-18584 GCA_963651605.1 Agathobaculum sp. | reverse complement strand
AAACTATGTGAGATCTGTGCAGGCTTTCCCTTATGTAATCTTTCGCCCAACGGGTGTTTACGGGCCTGGAGAGAAAGATTATCTCATGGAGATAAAGAGCATTCAGTCAGGTTATGACTTTACGATTGGAAAAGTATCACAACGCCTTACTTTTATTTATGTCAAAGACTTGGCGCGCGTGGCTTTCGACGCATTGGAGAAAGGCAATATTCGCAACAAAGAGTACTTTATTGCGGATGGCGATGTTCATACCGGCGAGGAGTTCGCTCACATAATTCAGACAATCTTGCACCGGAAACGGCTCTTGCGTTTGGCCATTCCCGTGCCGCTCGTCTATGTGGCTTGCTGCGCTTCCGAATGGATTGGCAAAATCAGAAAGAAACCGATGACATTGAACACGGACAAGTATCAGATCTTGAAACAACGCAATTGGGTGTGCGATGTGGCGCCATTGCAGCAAGAGCTTGGCTTCAAGGCGGAATATAATTTGCAACGCGGTTTGGAAGAGTGCATTGCATGGTATAAACAGCATAATTGGATATAGAACATACTTTTGAGAAGCAAAGTGAAAGAAGCTGTTCGTAGAACCCAAATTATTCACTATCTTTGTAATTTAGAAAAGAATAAGAAAACAGTATATGGAGAAGAAATTTAAAAGAACATTGATAACTACGGCGTTGCCGTATGCAAACGGACCGGTTCACATCGGCCATTTGGCCGGTGTTTATGTGCCGGCCGACATCTATGCACGTTATCTTCGTTTGAAAGGCGAAGAGGTCATTATGATCGGAGGTTCGGATGAGCACGGTGTGCCCATTACTATTCGTGCAAAGAAAGAGGGCATCACTCCGCAGGATGTAGTGGACCGCTATCACGGCATCATCAAGAAATCATTCGAAGAGTTCGGTATCTCGTTTGATATCTATTCCCGTACTACATCTGACATTCACCATAAATTGGCTTCTGACTTCTTCCGTACATTGTATGAAAAAGGGGAGTTTATCGAGAAAACAAGCGAACAATATTACGATGAAGAAGCTCATCAATTCTTGGCAGACCGCTATATTACCGGTACTTGTCCGCATTGTGGCAACGAAAAAGCCTACGGCGATCAGTGTGAAGCGTGTGGTACGTCATTGAGCCCTACCGACTTGATCCATCCGAAATCAGCCATCAGTGGCAGTAAACCGGTGATGCGTGAGACGAAACACTGGTACTTGCCACTCGACAAGTGGGAGCCTTTTTTGCGTCAATGGATTCTAGAAGGGCACAAAGAGTGGAAGACAAACGTATATGGCCAGTGCAAGAGCTGGTTGGATATGGGCTTGCAACCCCGTGCCGTAAGCCGTGACTTGGATTGGGGTATCCCGGTGCCGGTTGAAGGTGCTGAGGGCAAAGTCCTCTATGTATGGTTTGATGCTCCGATCGGCTATATCTCCAACACCAAAGAATTATTGCCTGATACGTGGGAAACCTGGTGGAAAGATCCGGAAACTCGTTTGGTTCATTTCATAGGCAAGGACAATATCGTATTCCATTGTATCGTATTCCCGTCAATGTTGAAGGCAGAAGGGTCTTATATCCTTCCCGACAATGTGCCGGCGAATGAGTTCTTGAATTTGGAAGGTGACAAGATTTCTACCTCCCGAAACTGGGCCGTTTGGTTGAATGAATACTTGGTTGATATGCCTGGTAAGCAAGATGTCTTGCGTTATGTCTTGACGGCAAATGCTCCTGAAACAAAAGATAATGACTTTACTTGGAAGGATTTCCAAACTCGCAACAACAACGAATTGGTTGCCATATTGGGTAACTTTGTCAATCGTGCGTTGGTATTGACTAACAAATATTTCGACAATAAGGTGCCACAAGTCAGCGAATTGACCGACTATGACCGTCAGACGTTGAAAGACTTCGAACAGGTGAAGGAAAATGTGGAACATTATTTGGATACATTCCACTTCCGTGATGCACAACGTGAAGCTATGAATCTGGCGCGTATCGGAAATAAATATTTGGCTGATACCGAACCTTGGAAATTGGCTAAGACAGATATGAGCCGTGTGGCCACCATCTTGAACGTTGCATTGCAGATAACTGCCAATTTGGCTATCGTGTTCGAGCCATTCCTGCCGTTTAGCATGGTGAAATTGAACAGGATGTTGAATGTGCAACCATTGGGCTGGAGCCGTTTGGGCTCGACAGATTTATTGCCGGCCGGCCATGAATTGGGAAAAGCTGAGTTGTTGTTTGAAAAGATGGATGACGAAGTAATCAACGCTCAGGTGGAAAAATTGTTGGCAACGAAGAAAGCCAATGAAGAAGCAAACTACAAGGCAAAACCTATTCGTGAGAATATTGCATTCGATGACTTCGCGAAGTTGGACATCCGTGTAGGAACTGTTTTGGAATGTACGAAAGTACCAAAGGCAGACAAATTGCTTCAATTCTTGATTGACGATGGCTTGGAGAAGCGAACAATCGTGTCAGGTATCGCTCATTATTACAAGCCGGAAGAGTTGATAGGAAAGCAAGTTTGCTTTATTGCCAACCTCGCTCCAAGAAAATTGAAAGGTATCGTTTCTGAAGGAATGATCTTGTCTGCAGAAAACTTTGATGGAAACTTGGCAGTCATCACTCCGCAAAGAGAAGTGAAGCCGGGTAGCGAAGTAAAATAAAAAAGACAATGGATACGATCCGTATGGTAGACTTGCATCGGCAGTATGAAAGGCTTAAGCCGGAAATCGATGCGGCGATGCAGAAGGTGATAGATTCAACTGCATTTATAAACGGGCCTCAGGTGGAAAATTTTGCTTCTCATCTGTCCGAATATATGCACTCATCCCATGTCATTCCCTGTGGAAATGGTACAGATGCCCTATTGGTAGCTCTGCTTTCATTGGGACTGATGCCTGGCGATGAGGTGATTGTGCCGGCATTCAATTATGTGGCTGCAGCCGAAATGGTTGCTATGTTGGGATTGATTCCGGTATGGGTAGACGTTGATGAGCGTACATTCAACTTGAATCCGTGGCAGATTGAATCTGCTATCTCACCAAAAACGCGCGCCATAGTCGCCGTACACCTCTTCGGACAATGCTGTGATATGGAAAAAATATGCCGGATCGCAGAGCAAAATCAACTGTTTGTTATCGAAGACAATGCACAATCGTTGGGGGCGGAGCTGATCTATTCGGATGGTAGTCGCAAGAAGGCGGGTACCATCGGGCAGATTGGTACTACCTCCTTCTTTCCGTCCAAGCCATTGGCGTGCTTTGGTGATGGCGGAGCACTAATGATTGATGACGATCGTTTGGCGGCTCGTGCGAAGATGATAGCGAACCATGGGCAAGAGGTCAAGTATCACCATAAACGGATCGGTTGTAATTCTCGCTTGGATACGTTGCAAGCGGCAGTGTTGGAAGTGAAGTTGCCGCATATTGATGCTTTTGCAGAGGCCCGTCGGCGGGTGGCTTTGCGTTATGATGCGGCTTTCGGCAATGACGAACGGTGGAGCATTCCCTATCGGGCACCTTATTCCACCCACGTCTATCACCAATATACTTTGCGTGTGGCGAAAGGAAAACGGGATGATCTTCAGCACTATTTGAAAGAGAAAGGGATTCCTTCGATGGTATACTATCCTTTGCCATTGCATAAGCAACCGGCGTTTTATGGATGGGCTCGGAATGGGTCGTCATTGAATGTCGCTGAATCGTTGGTGGATTCGGTACTTTCTCTGCCGATTCATTCGGAAATGCGAGATGAAGAGTTAGACTACGTGATTGAAACAGTTTGTAGCTATGGAAAGTAGTAACCAGAAAATTCGCTTTGCAGTCGTTGGGTGTGGCCATATTGGAAAACGCCATGCCGAGATGATTACTCGTGATCCGGATGCGGAGCTCGTTGCTTTGTGTGATATTCTTCCGAAGGAACAGCTGGGAATTGAAGCTTATCCTGTCGCTTTCTTCTCTTCGTTGGAACAATTGCTGGCGGCATCTCTCCCGATAGATGTCATCAACATTTGCGTTCCGAACGGACTTCATGCCGATTTGGCTATCCAAGCTATGGCAAGTGGCCATCATGTGGTTATTGAGAAGCCGATGGCTTTGAGTCGGCATGACGCAGAAAGAGTTGTATATTCGTCACTTCATTACCAAAAGCAGGTGTTTTGTGTCATGCAAAACAGATATTCTCCGCCATCTGTCTGGATGAAAGAGATGGTAGAGTCGGGTCGTCTCGGAAAAATATACATGGTTCAGACCAACTGCTATTGGAATCGCGACCAACGCTATTACAAACCGTGGCATTGGCATGGTGATGCCAAGTTAGACGGTGGGACATTGTTCACGCAATTCTCGCATTTTATCGATATAATGTATTGGCTTTTTGGCGATATTTGTGATATAAAAGCGCGCTTTGCCGACTTCAATCATGAACAACTGACGGCTTTCGAAGATTCAGGACTGGTGACTTTCAACTTTGTCAACGGAGGAATGGGGTGTTTGAACTATTCTACCAGCGTATGGAACAAGAATTTGGAGAGCAGTTTGCTGGTGGTTGCCGAGAAAGGTAGCGTCAAAATAGGCGGACAATATATGAACGAAGTGGAATATTGTCACGTTGACGGCTATGAAATGCCCGAGCTTCCGCCCACTAACCCGGGAAACGACTATGGAGCCTACAAAGGTTCGGCGCAAAATCATAACTATGTTATCAGAAATGTAGTAGAAGTTTTGCAAGGAAAGGCCGAAGCGATTACAACAAATGCCCTTGAAGGATTTAAGGTGGTCGACATCATCGAACGAATATATGCCTGCAAAGAAGAAAACATAAGCCGATCTTATTAGAAAAAGCATCGGAACAACTTGCGAGTTTCTCGGTACAAAACTGCAGTTCACTCGGCACAAAACTGGAGTTTATATAGGAGAAAACTGAGACAAGCATTCGTGCTTTTCCCAAGAAATAGGGTAGGTGTTTGTCGATAGTCCTTTATTGTTTTTTATGAAGACAAGAAGCAAGACAACTATTTGAAGAATAGAAATTTTTCAATATATTTGTTTCGGGAAAATACTTAATCAAATATTTATACAATGAAACATTTAATACCTGTAAAACTACTCGTTGTTCTCTGTGCATTATTTGCACTCAGTACTGCCGCAACATCGGCACAAACGCCGCGCGCTGAGTACCCTCGCCCACAGTTTGAACGCTCGACTTGGCAAAACCTCAACGGAACGTGGACTTATACATTCGACTTTGGGCTTAGCGGCCATGATCGAAATCTGCAAAACTCGAAAGGATTCGATGGGAAAATAACCGTACCCTTTTGTCCGGAAAGCAAACTGAGCGGTGTGGCCTATACCGACTTCATCAATGGCATGTGGTATCAGCGTACGCTTCAGATCCCGGCCGATTGGAAAGGAAAGAATATCTTGTTGCATTTTGGTGCAGTCGATTATGAGGCAATCATCTATATTGACGGGCAAAAAGTATTGAGACATTGTGGAAGCAGCTCTTCCTTTACGGCAGATATTACCCGCTATGCCCAACCCGGGCAGACAGTGAACCTTGTGGTTGCCGTAAAGGATGATTTGCGTGGAGGAAAGCAGCCGGGCGGAAAACAGAGCAACACCTACTACTCGAAAGGATGTGATTACACCCGAACAACCGGCATTTGGCAGACGGTTTGGATGGAGCCCGTTGCACCTGAAGCATTGAAAGAGGTGGTTGCTACCCCTGATATTGATCAAAAGCAGCTCGTGATTCGGCCGGAGTTCTATGGCGAATCTATGAACAATACACTTACCGTCAAGATGATGGACGGCAACAAAGTGGTAGCACAAAAGAGTGTTGCGGCATGCAATGGCAGTATCGTAGTGTTGCCGGTCAAGGATATGAAACTGTGGAGTCCTGAGTCGCCCTTCCTTTACGACTTGACTTATACGGTAAAAGACAAAAGCGGAAACGTGATTGATGAGGTCAAATCCTATGCCGGTATGCGAAAAGTCCATCTGGCTAACGGCTATTTCTATTTGAACAACAAGCCGTATTACCAGCGTTTGGTGCTTGATCAAGGCTTTTATCCCGATGGTATTTGGACAGCTCCGAGCGATGAGGCCCTCAAACATGATATAGAACTGAGCAAATCGGTCGGTTTCAATGGTGCACGTCTGCATCAGAAAGTTTTTGAGGAACGCTACCATTATTGGGCAGATAAGTTGGGTTACCTCACTTGGGGCGAGTTTCCGAGCTGGGTTCTTGACATCAACAATGACGAGGCTGCGCGCAATTTCCTCTCGGAATGGACTGAGATCGTAAAACGCGACCGTAATCATCCGGCCATTGTGACATGGACTCCGTTCAACGAAACATGGAATAGCCGTGACGGTGTATATGTTCGACTGATGAATGACGCTTACGCATTGACCAAAGCAATGGATGCCACCCGCCCGGTTAATGATGCAAGTGGCGACGGACATATTATGACAGATATTTGGAGCGTGCACGATTATACACGCGATTATGCCAAGTTGGTAGAAAATCATACCTTTACACCCGGAGTGGAACCTTACCGCAATGAACCGAAGAAAGAGTATCTTGCAAAATATAACGGCCAGCCTTATATGGTGGATGAGTTCGGAGGTCTTCCTTGGATCAAAGAATCTGAGCGTTCTTCTTCATGGGGATATGGCTCAAACATTGATACGTTGGACGATTTCTATTCGATTCTCGAAAAAGAAATTGATGCGCTTAAGGCTTGTAAACACGTTGTCGGCTTCTGTTATACGCAGCTGACGGATGTCGAACAGGAGAAGAATGGTATATTTTATTACGATCGCTCTGTGAAATTTGATACGGATCGCATCCGGAAGATCTTTGAAAAGATCCCATCGTATATTGAAGATCCGCAAGATCTTGGCGATTGGAAAGCTAAATAAATAGTTCGTCTCTAACGAAAGAAGCCGATTATGCTCTGATTCATAACCGGCTTCCTTCGTTTTGATAAGGTAAACATTCCCCCTTACGGAGAGGCTTTCAGATAGAATAGTTTCGGCAGGAGACAGCAAAGAGAAGAAATAGTCGTATCTTTGTCCTTTTATTGGATGCATTGAAAAAGAAAGAATATGAAAATTGCAATTGTTGGAACCGGATATGTTGGGTTAGTTAGCGGTACCTGTTTCGCAGAGATGGGTACGGAAGTCTACTGTGTTGATGTTGATGCCCAAAAGATAGCCAATCTGAATCAAGGAGTTTTGCCTATTTATGAACCGGGCTTGGAGGAGATGGTCCTTCGCAATAGCAAAGCCGGCCGGTTGCATTTTATCACAGATCTTTCTACTTGCCTGAATGAGGTCGAGGTCGTTTTCAGTGCCGTCGGGACTCCTTCCGATGAAGACGGCAGTGCCGATTTGAAATATGTATTGGCCGTGGCTCATACCGTGGGAAAATACATGAATAAGTACTTGACGTTGGTGACGAAAAGCACAGTTCCAGTAGGAACAGCCAAGTTGGTTCGCCATGCTATTCAGGAGGAGTTGGACAAACGGCATTCGGATTTGACTTTCGATGTTGCATCCAATCCTGAATTTTTGAAAGAAGGAGCTGCTGTAAAAGACTTCTTGAGTCCGGATAGAATTGTGGTAGGAGTGGAGTCAGACCGCTCACGAGAGTTGATGACCCGCCTCTATCGTCCGTTCCTCCTTAATAATTTCCGGGTTATTTTTATGGATGTTCCCTCTGCCGAGATGACAAAATATGCAGCCAATGCCATGTTGGCTACCCGTATCAGTTTCATGAACGACATTGCCAACCTCTGTGAAATCGTAGGGGCAGACGTCAATATGGTGCGAAAAGGTATTGGTACGGATGTACGAATTGGTCATCGTTTCCTATATGCAGGTTGTGGTTATGGCGGATCCTGCTTCCCGAAAGATGTAAAGGCTTTGGTGAAGACTGCTGCCGATCATGGCTATCCGATGAAGATATTGCAGGCTGTGGAAGAGGTGAATGAAGCTCAGAAGTCGGTATTGTACAAGAAACTTGAAAATCATTTCCATGGCGATTTGAAAGGAAAGCGAATCGCTATTTGGGGACTTGCTTTCAAACCGGAAACAGATGACATGCGCGAGGCTCCTTCGTTGGTGATCATCCGAAAACTTATGGAAGCCGGTTGTGAGGTATCTGCTTATGACCCGGTAGCTATGCCGGAGTCTCGCCGCCGTATCGGTGAGGTTATCCGCTATGCGAAAGATATTTACGACGCAGTGGTCGATGCCGATGCCTTGTTGTTGATCACCGAATGGAAAGAGTTTCGCATGCCATCTTGGACGGCTATCAAGAAATTGATGGCCAATCCGTTAGTGATTGACGGACGTAATATATATGATCCGTCAGAGATGCAGGAATATGGATTCGAATATCATTGCATCGGGCGGTAATTATGGCAGAAGAGTCGTTGAAGCAAAAGACAGCAAAAGGACTGTTTTGGGGATTGGTCAATAATGGTACTCAGCAGTTTTTGAATTTGGTATTTGGCATTTTCTTGTCACGCTTGCTGACTCCTGCTGATTATGGCATGGTGGGGATGTTGTCTATCTTCTCCTTAGTAGCGGCCTCTTTGCAGGAAAGTGGATTTACGGCAGCATTGGCCAATAAAAAAGATGTGCATGATACTGACTACAATGCCGTATTCTGGTTCTCTGTTTCGGTTAGTTTTTCATTGTATTGGATACTGTTTTTCTTAGCACCGCTGATTGCAGACTTCTATCATAAGCCGGAATTGATCCCCCTTTCCCGATATGCTTTCTTGAGTTTCTTGATTTCAAGTTTAGGAACGGCACCGAGTGCTTATCTGTTCAAGAACATGTTGGTGAAACAGAAGGCGAAAGCCTCCATTATAGGACTCTCTTTGTCGGGAATTGTGGGAGTTACAATGGCCTACTTCGGGTTCTCATATTGGGGCATTGCTACACAAAGTTTGGTGTATATAGCCGTCATGACGACATATATATGGATGGCTTGTCCCTGGCGCCCCTCATTTCGGATTGATTTCTCTCCATTGAAAGGTATGATAGCCTTCAGTAGCAAGTTGCTATTCACTAATATTTGCAATCACATCAACAACAATTTGTTTTCTGTCATATTGGGTCGATTCTATTCTGAGCGAGAAGTGGGACAATACAATCAGGCCAACAAGTGGAATTACATGGGATATTCGCTGATATCAGGCATGGTTAGTAGTGTTGCCCAACCCGTTTTTGCCCAAATTGGAGAAGATACGGAGCGGCAGATCCGTGCTTTTCGCAAGATGCTACGCTTCACTTCTTTCATAGCATTCCCGGCTATGTTAGGGCTCTCCTTGGTCGCTCCTGAATTGATCACCATCGCTATTACAGATAAATGGATTGTCAGTGCGCATTTGCTCCAACTTTTGGCTGTTTATGGTGCCTTTGTCCCAATCGTTTCCCTTTATACGCAAATGTTGATCAGCAAAGGGAAATCGAATATCTATATGTGGAACACGGTCATATTGGGGATTCTCCAGTTGTCGTTGCTTCTTCTGTTACATCCTTATGGGGTTTTTGTTATGGTCGCCGTTTATGTTGGTGTAAACATTGCCTGGCTCTTGATATGGCATTACTTTGTTTGGCGAGAGATTCCCATTTCTCTATTATCAGCGTTGAAAGATATTTTGCCATTTGCCGGAATAGCTTGTTTGGTTATGGTCGTTACTTTCTTCGCCACCGTTTCTATCCAGAATATTTATTGCTTGATTTTAGCTAAGATAATGATGGCCGCTTCCCTTTATACACTTGTCATGTGGGTATCCGGATCGAAGACTTTTCGTGAGTGTTTGGGCTATATGAGAGAGAAGATAAAGAAGAGGTAAAAAAAGCAATACATTAACTGCGAAAAAGCTCGGGAGCATTTATAGAAAAGCTCCGCATGTTTTTATAAAATCATGCGGAGCTTTTTTGTGAATGTTCGGCACCAAATTTTTCAGTGGACGAAAGCTTCGTTTTTTCTTTATTTGATGTTGTCCACCCAACGGAATAGGCGATTCCATCGGATCTTTCCATCTGTCCAAGAACGGTCTTTATCCAATGAAAGCCAGATCATGATCGGTTTCCCGACTATATGGTCTTCCGGAACAAAACCCCACGAACGGCTGTCGGCACTGTTGTGACGGTTATCGCCCATCATCCAATAGTAATTGTATTTGAATGTGTAAGTGGTTGCTTTTTCACCGTTGATATAGATGGCTCCATCTTTTTGTTCCAATTCATTGTTCTCGTAATTTTTGATGCAACGATGATACAATGCGATGTTTTCAGGGGTTAATTGAATAGTTTCCCCCCGTTTCGGAATCCAAATCGGTCCATAATTGTCGCGAGTCCAACCATTGTCATAATCGACAGGGTAGTACATTGTGCCGGCCAAAACATCAGGTTCAATGATCACTTTCTTGACATTTGGCAGTTTCTTTACCTGGGCCAGTACTTCTTGTGTCATGGGAAAATGATAAACAATGTTGTAGTTACCCGAGGCATTCGGTTCAAAACCCAAGAATGCGAGTGTCCGTTCGTCTGCAATGGCGCATGACTGTCCGTATGGCATGTAATCGTCGTGGCTGATGCCCCACTTGCGGAACATAGCTTCTGTAAATGGTGTCTCAGTTTCTACGAAATAGTTGTATTGCAAGTTTTTGGGGTTAACGGCCTCTTTTCCGTTAATATAGACTTGATTGTTACGGACAGCCAAAGAATCGCCCGGCATTCCGATACAACGTTTTACATAATTCTCCCGTTTGTCGACGGGACGATAGATGATATCACCGAATGTTTGTTTGTTCATTTTGATGGCTTCTCTGCCATAAGAAGCCACGGATGTGTAATAATCCGGGTTTTGCACCAATGTGGCAATGGTATCTCCAGCTGGAAAATTGAAGACAACAATGTCATTCCGTTGCACTTCTCCCAATCCTTTTACACGTTTGTAACCCCATTCCGGCCAATCCAAATAGGATTTGCAGTTGAAGATGGGCAATGTGTTCTGCACCAGTGGGAACGAGAAGGGGGTGTTTGGTACACGGGGCCCGTAGCTCAATTTGCTGACGAACAGATAATCACCGACCATCAACGATTTCTCCAATGAGGAGCTTGGAATCTGATAGTTTTGGAAGATGAACAGATTGATGAAATAGACGGCTACCAAAGCCACAACAATGTCATCGATCCATCCAAGAATTCCTCTTAATCGTGGATTTTTAGTCTCCTTCCAGGCTCCCCAAGGAATGAATTTTGTCAAATAGATATCGACCAAAACGATGACACCCAGCACAAGCCATCCGTTTTGCATCCATAAGCAAAACAGAAGGTAAAGCAGTGTGACCACACTGAATTTGATCCATTGTTTTTTTGCTATCGGTTTCATAGGTAAAATTTTAGAAATGGAACAAATCATTCATGCCTAAGAAGCCTTTTTTACCTGCTGTAAATTCAGCCGCAATAACAGCTCCCAAAGCAAATCCTGCCCGACTTTTGGCATCATGCTTGATACTGATTGTGTCGGCATCCGATTCATAGATGATCTCATGTATACCGGGAACTTCTCCTTCACGGATAGCATGGATAGGCAGATCTGCAGAGGATTCGGCTGTTTCCAAGGTCCAACGTGATTTACGATCGATGTTTTCCACAATTCCTTCAGCCAAGGTGATGGCAGTTCCACTCGGGGCATCCAATTTGTGAATGTGGTGTGTCTCCGTCATTCTTACATCATAGGAAGGAAAGTTGTTCATGATTTTTGCCAGATATTTGTTGACGGCAAAGAAAATGTTGACACCTACGCTGAAGTTGGAGGCATAGAAGAAGGTTTTTCCCTCCTCCTTACACATCTGTTTGATCTCGTCCAAATGCTCCAACCAGCCTGTTGTGCCCGATACAACCGGTACTCCTGCAGCAAAACATTTCATGTAATTATCGAAAGCAGTGGCCGGAGTCGTAAATTCTATAGCCACTTCAGCGCTTTTAAATGCGGCTGATTCAAAATCTTGTGGATTGTTTATGTCAATGATAGAGACTATTTCATG